>JAAEPW010000238.1 GCA_024232355.1 Chloroflexota bacterium
AGATGCCAGAAAAACGATCAAAAATGGTAAAAACCGCCAATTTTTTCAAGGTTTGTGTACCAATCCTGGCATCACCTACACTGTTGGCTATGTCGCTAAAATCTACTCGGAGTGGCCCCAAGTGACTTTTGCGGCATTGCGTTTTTTGACAAAGGCTCAAAATCCCGCCCCTGCTATTTCTTGCAAAATGAAGAACGCTAAAGGGGCTTTGGGCGCTCTCAAGCAGACGACTGTTTAATCTCCCCTAATCATAGTTTTGCCACAAAAAAAAGTACCATAGTACTATGGACAAACCAACACCCACATGCTAAACTGCCAACTATGGCTTCAATTCATCTGATCCCCCCATTACTTGGCGATATTCAAACGAAAAACTAGTACAAACCTGGAGAATACAATGAACAAACATCTCGCACGCCTGTTGATCAGTTTGATCGTTAGTTTGATGGTGTTGTTACCCATAACTCCACACACCATGTTGGCTTCACCTCTATCGCACGACCTGGAATTTGAGAATCCCGACCCCCAAGATTCTGTCTCTACAAGAAATCTACCTTGCGCAATTCAGATTAACGAAAAAAACTATACCAGTTACCGCGAGTGCAATTTCCCTGCCAACCGCCAAGCCGCTGAGGTTGGCGCACGCAACTTTTTGGCCCACTATGCAGATACACTAGAAATAGCCTCTCCGGAAGATGATCTCACTTTGACAGAAATCAAACATGGCTTAGCCAGCAGTCATAGCCGCTTCCAGCAGGTATCAAGCGGACATCCCATCTTTGGCGCGTACATTTCCATACACCAAGGACCAGATGGCCATGTACAGACCTTGCACACCAACTATTACACAAACCTCCAAACCAAACAACCGGCAAAGGAACCTTTGCCCATTGCCGATGCACAAACGGCCGGTCGGACAGCCGCCCATATCACTAGTCTGCGTCAGACAGCGTACTCGCGCCTCATTTGGTTCCCGAAAGAGGACAACACTGCCGTGCTGGCCTGGGAAATGACTCTCTTTGCCGAGAAACCACTCGGTGACTTTTTAACCATCGTCGATGCTTACACAGGCCAGGTATTGTTCCAGGAAAACCGTTTGGCTCTCGACACCGGTTCTGGTTATGTCTACATCCCGAACCCGTACCAGACGCAGGGCAACGGCACAGGTATGGATGACAACAATGACACCACCAGCACCATCCTGGACACCCAACGCATCTCGGTGACGTTGCAAGGCTTGAACAGTGGGACAGGTTTGTTGATGGGCGAATACGTGGACCTGGCGACACTGAACAGTTCAACATTGCCCGACAATGATGCCAATGAGCCCAGCCGTGTCTATCAGTACGATCGAGACGATGACCGGTTCGAGCAAGTAGTCATTTATCACAGCATCGATTCAATTCAGCGTCATTTTCAGGCCCTCGGATTTTCCGATTCGAATATTCCGCCCAATGGAATTCGAGACTTTGCCACCATGGCCAATGCCCATTGGTATGACCAGGATCAATCCTATTACTCCACCGGCGACGACGCCGTCCACTTTGGCGATGGAGGCATTGATGACGGTGAGGATGCCGACATTGTCGCCCACGAGTACGGCCACGCGGTTCAGCACAACCAGAACGCGAGTTGGGGTGGCGGGGAAATGGGCGCTATGGGCGAGGGATTCGGCGATTATTTGGCAGCCAGCTTTTACCTAGCAGCCGGAAACCCCACTTTTCAAGCCACCAACGGCCCCTGCGTGGGCGAGCGGGATGCCACTACATACTCCCCTACGAACCCGCCTTGCCTGCGCCGGACAGATGGCACAAAGATTTATCCTGACGACCTGACTGGCGGGGTTCACGCCGATGGCGAAATTTGGTCCCGCGCCTTGTGGGACTTTCGTGTGGCCATTGGGCCGAGTGCGGACGCTATCGTGTTAGAGCACCACTTTGCGCTGCCATCCAGCGCCACGATGCCTACCGCCGCGCTAGAAGTCTTGCAAGCAAACCAAAATCTCAATGGCGGGGCCAACGACGCGATCATTCGCCAATCGTTCTGCGACCGGGGGATATTGACCGGCAATGACTGCGTTTCTCCAGTAGCCGACTTTGGCCTGGACACTGCGCCCGCCGAACTCGGCATCTGTGTCTCGGATGATGCTGTCTACATAGTCTCAGCCAGATCACTCAATGGGTTCACCGATCCAGTAACCTTGAGTGCCAACGGCCAACCCGCCGGCACTACTGCCAGCTTTGACGTCAACCCCATCATCCCAGCAGATACAGCGGCAACCAGCACCTTAACCATCAGCAATACCGGTGCAGCAACTGCTGGCAATTACACGATAGACATTGTGGGTATAGCTCCCACCAGTACCCACACCAGTACGGTGCAATTAAACGTATATGACTCGACTCCTGGAACCACAACCCTGACCACACCGGACAATGGCACAACCAGTGTAAGCGTGACCCCTACTTTTAGCTGGACCACAGCCACTCAGGGCGGCAATTATGATCTCGAGGTAGCCACCGACACACTCTTTAACGTCGTGGTATACAGTGCTACCATCGCCGGTACCAACCATACGCCCACCAGCACCTTGAATTCCAACACCACGTACTACTGGCATGTGAGACCCAGCAATGCTTGCAGCACGGGAAATTACTCGACAGCATTTACCTTTAGCACCGAGAGCCTGCCGGGCGAGTGCGGTACCGGCACAACACCCAACATCCTTTTGAGCGACGATTTTGAATCGGGCGCGCCGGGCTGGACGCACAGCGGCACGGGCGATACCTGGACGCTCTCTACAAGTCGGCCTCACGGCGGCACATATGCTTACTATGCGGAGGATGTCTCCATCACCAGTGATCAGCAACTATACTCGCCAGCAGTCGCTCTACCTACAGATCAAAATCCACTGACGTTGCAATTCTGGAACCATCAAACCATAGAGTCTAACGGTGCTACAGCTTGTTATGATGGATCAATCATCGAAATTTCGACAAACGGGGGCAGTGCCTGGACACAACTAGAGTCGGAACTACTGACTGATCCCTACGACGGTCCAGTCAGTGCTTTGGGAAACATAAATGGTTGGTGTGGTGATCCGCAGGACTGGCTCAACTCGATCGTAGATCTGGACGCTTATGCCGGTCAAACTGCCCAGTTCCGTTTTCGATTGGGAACCGATAGTTCAACAGGGCGGGAGGGATGGTACATCGATGACGTGATCGTGCAATCGTGCGCAGGGCCGCAGTCGTCCATCGTTCTGACCAAGACAGTCGGCACAAATCCCTTCTGCGCGGCCACCGACGTGATCACCCTACCTATCGGCGGCGGTGACGCCACGTACTGTTACCAAATCAAAAACACTGGTGACATCGCACTGACACTACACAATCTAGTGGACGACCAACTGGGAACTATCTTGAACGACAACCCCACCAATCTGGAACCGGGGGTATCCGCGTGGGTAACAACAACAGCAACCATCACAGAGACCACAGTGAACACTGCCACCTGGACAGCCTACAATCCAGGTCCCTCAGACGTGGCCGAGGGCACCGATAGCGCGACCGTCATCGTAACGTTTCCAGAGGTATCCGTCGCTTTCACCAAGACAGTCGGTACAGACCCAGCCGTTTGCGCGACCACCGACGCGATCACCCTGCCCATCGGCGGCGGCGACGCCACGTACTGCTATGCGGTCGAGAACACCGGCAACATCACACTGACGCTGCACAACCTGGTGGATGACCAACTAGGCACAATCCTATCCGAGCAAGCTCTCAACCTGGAACCCGGAGAGTCTGCGTGGGTGACGGCAACCGCGACCATCACGAAAACCACAGTGAACACTGCCACCTGGACAGCCTACAATCCAGGTTCGATAGTTTTGGTTTCGAGCACAAACAGCGCCACCGTCATCGTGCCAACACATAACGTCGTGTATTTGCCGTTGGTAGTACGTGCATTCTCGCCGTAGGCCACTACACCACCTACCAACAAACTAACGCCCCGGTGCAAATAGCACCGGGGCGTTTTTTGAGTGATCTATATCCTCAATCGTTATCCCAACAATACCCGGACACTATTGCTCCGGCATGCCGGGCACATTCGTTCTTCGTCGGCAGACAAATCGAACTCTACATCCCACTCGTTGCCGCAACGGTAGCAAACCATCTTGGCCGAGGTTGGCTCCTTCAGCCGCCACACCTTGGTGCTCGAGGGAACCTTTTTGTCCTTGAGCACCTCTACGGTCTCTTCCACTTCCTCGGCTGTCACAGCGGCGCGTAGTCCCTCGACCTCGCGCATGATCTTGGCCCACTTTTGGCCTTCAGCAGCGCTGCACCAATCAAGCTGGAGCCGCTCCGGGCGGACGCCGTGCTTTTCCAGACCTTCCCACAGTGCATCCACGCGGCGCACCGTGTTCCGGTTGGCATCGATATAATGGCAATCAGCATAGTGGCAGCCCGATACCAGCACCACCGGCGCGCCTTTGCGGAAAGCATACCACACAAAGTCGGCGCTTACCCGCCCCGAACACATCGTGCGGATCAGACGGGCGTTGGGCGGATATTGAATACGCGATGTACCTGCCGTGTCGGCACCGGCGTAAGAGCACCAATTGCAGGCAAAGGTCAGGATCTTGTTCAGCGGGTTCTCTTCCAGGATCGCATCGACCATCGCGTAAATCTGTTGGTCAGTAAAGTGGCGCATCGCGATGGCGTCAAAGGGGCACTCTGCCGCGCACGTACCGCATCCAGAACACGCCGCGCTGACGACCTGGGCCACATGCTTTTTCTCCCAGATAATGGCCGAAAAAGGACATACCTTGGCGCAACGACCGCACTTGGTGCACAGATCCTCGTCCACCACGGCGGTGATGGCTTCCACCTTGATCTGGGGTGCGTTGAGCAGGATCTCAGCACGAGCAGCAGCGGCGCTGGCCTGTGTCACCGAGTCCTTGACGTCCTTGGGCGACTCGACGCACCCGGCGATGTAAACGCCCTTGGTGGGGCTATCGACCGGCTTGAGCTTGGGATGGGCTTCCATCAAAAAGCCATCGCCCGTGCGCGACATGGTCAGGAACTGGCGAATCAGATCAGTCTCCTTGCGCGGTATAGTTCCCACCGACAGCACCAGCAAGTCAAACTCGTGCGTCTCCAGTGTGCCGGTGGTAGTGTTCTCGGCATAGACCTTGAGCGTACCAGTTCCATTTTCAAAGTCTTCCTCCACCTCGCCCGGCAGGCCACGGATGTAGCGAACGCCCTGTGCCTTGGAGCGCATGTACAGATCCTCAAAGCCTTTGCCAAAGGCGCGAATATCCATATAGAACACAGAGATGTCTGTATCCGGATAGTGGTCCTTGAGCAGCAAACTGTCTTTGATCGTGTTCATACAACAGATATTAGAGCAGTAAGGATTGCCCCGGTGTCCGTCCGGGTTCGAGTCTGAAAGCGCGGTTCGGGAACCCACGCACTGCACAAAGCCGATGCGCTTGGGCCGCGTCTGATCCGACGGACGCACAAAGTGTCCCTCGGTCGGACCGCCCGCCGAGATCAGCCGCTCAAACTCCATACTGGTGATGACGTTTTCATAGCTAGTATAGCCATACTCGTCCAGCGGCGCAGGATCATAGACGTCCATACCGGTAGCGACGATGACGGCCCCCACGTCAATCTCGACGATCTCGTCATGCAAGTCAAAGTCTATGCACTGCTTGTCGCACGCCTCGACACATTTGTTGCAGGCAATGGGGTTATCGCCCAAGCACTCGTCGCCGTTGATAATGTAGGCAGAAGGAACCGCCTGGGGGAACGGGATATAGATCGCTCGGCGAGTAGAAAGGCCCGTCTGAAACCCATCTGGCGTTACGATAGGGCAAACGACGGCGCAGTCGCCACAGGCCGTGCACTCGTTCTCGTCCACATAGCGCGTTTTTTTGCGTATCTTGACCTTGAAATTACCCACATAGCCAGAAACATCCTCGACCTCACTGTAAGCCATCAACTCGATGTTGGGATGTCGACCGACATCCATCATTTTGGGGCCGAGAATTCATATACTACAGTCCATCGTGGGGTAGGTTTTGTCCAGCCGCGCCATGATCCCACCGATAGAAGGCTCTTTCTCCACCAGGTAGACCTGGTGCCCGGCGTCAGCTAGGTCAAGGGATGCCTGAATGCCAGATACCCCCCCACCGATGACGAGCGCCGCTTTGGTCACAGGCAGCTTTTCCTCGTCCTGGGCGTGTAGCCAGCGCGCGCGGGCTACTGACGCCCGAACGATATCTTTGGCCTTTTCCGTGGCTGCATCTCGATCCTTGAGGTGAACCCAAGAGCAATGCTCGCGGATGTTGGCCATCTCGTACAGGTACGGGTTAAGCCCCACCTCGCTGACGCAATGACGAAAGGTCGGTTCGTGGAGCCTGGGGGAGCAAGAGGCCACCACCACACGGTTGAGGTTGTGCTCCACAATTGTCTTTTTGATCTCTTGCTGTCCGGGGTCGGCGCACGTATACCGATTGCCCACAGCTACCACCACATCGGGTAGAGTTTCGGCATACGTTCGCACAGCCTCCGTGTCTAGGCTGCCGGCGATGTTCAATCCACAGTCGCAGACGAAAACGCCGATGCGGCGATCTGTGCCAGTCTTCAAGTCATCTCTTGACAATTCGCTACCTCCTAATACATGATTCGTGAAACGTAATTCGTGATGTACGAGATCACATTTCACGTTTTTACGTTTTACCTTACCAGATATGTTTCTAATTCTCCAACCTGTTCCAAAATCAGATCGGGCTTTTCCGGCGCGAAACGTTCCACCGGGCTGTAGCCGGTTAATACGGCCACCGTCCTTGTTCCAGTCACGCGGCCTGCACGCACGTCCATTGGGTGATCGCCCACCATCACTGTACGCGAGGGTTCAACATCCAGCATCCGCAGCGCGGTCAGTAAATGTTCAGGCTCTGGTTTGACGGCTGTCACGTCGTCGCGGGTCAACAGCACGTCATAGACCAATGTGTTTTTGCCCAAGATGCATTCCACCGCCGCCCGGCAATTGCGGGTCACGATGCCAACCTTGATCCCTCGCTCGCGCAGTCGTTCCAATAGTTTTGGGACACCGGGATGCACCTCGGCGTCGTCTGCGGCGTCTACCTCGATAGCCACTATGGCTGTCTCGGCGTCCCGCCGGAACGCTTCCGCTGTCTCTCCTCCTCCATCCCGCTCGGTGAGGGCTTGTGCACACTCATCGATTAATTCAAGTGTGTAGCGGGACGCCTTGCCGTCCATAGAGAGGCCGTACTTGGGCAGAATCACCTCTACGTCCGTTCGCATCTGTGCAAAGTCAATGTTCAGATGTACCAGCGTGCCGTCGAAATCGAACAGCACAGCTTTGATGTCGGTAAAGCTAATGTCAGTGCTCATACACTCACACAGTAGTCGCGATTTCCATATCGCGCTCTCCTACGAGGTATGGAAACCTCGGCTACATTACTCGCGTCAATGCTCATACACTCAGTTTTTCAGCGCTTTGATCAAAGCACGCGGCTTGATGCGGTTCAGTTTGATACCCATCTCTTCCAACGAAAAGCCCATCGCCAGCCCCAAAAGCTGCGGATAGTAAAGCACCGGGAGTTTGTATGATGTCTCGTAAAGCTTTTCCACGCGGCGCTGGTTGGCCTCGTACATGATGGCGCAGAACGGACAGATGAGCACCATCCCATCGGCCCTGGCCGCGGCGACGTGATCCAGCTTTTGCTTGGTCACCAGCAGTGCCGTTTCCTCGTCGAAACCGAGAATGCCACCACCGCAACACTGCCCCTCATCCTCATAGCGTACCACCCGTGCGCCAGTGGCCTCAACGAGCCGATCCAAGCTCTGGGGATTCTCCGGATTGTCGAAACCATCGAACAGGTGCGATGGCTTGAGATAGTGGCAGCCATAGTGCAACGCGAAACCAAAGTCGGCCAATACGCGATTGCCATCCGTGTCTGTGACCGCTTGTTGCAGCTTTTCCGTGCCGACCTCCTCATAGAGCATCCGGGCGAAATGACGCACTCGCACTGTACCATTGTAAGAGTGCCCGACCGCTCCGGTCGGTCTTATCTCGGCCAGTTGCTCGTTGGCCCAGGCACGGAGTTCGGCGTCCTCCTTGAGTTTATGGTTGGCCTCGGTGAGCGTGCCGGTACACGCGCTGCACAGGGTGAGCACGTCCAATTCCTGCGCCTCGGCCAGGGCCAGATTGCGGGCCGCCATCAGCAAACCTGCCTCCCAGTTCAACGGCTTGGCGGGAAAACCGCAACAGGCAAAGCCATCGACGTCCACCAGCTCAACACCCAGCCGCTCGACGACCTTGCGGGCCGCCATCTCATAGTTGATGCCCCGCACCGGCACCGTGCACCCCAGATAGAATGCATACCTAGTCATTATGATTGCTCCTCTTTGTCTGCATCCATCTTTTCCAAAATCTGGCGCACCTCCGTTCCATCTGCGTGGATAGGCGGCAGGCCGTATTCTTCCCGGCGTTCGTTCTCGTAATCCTCGATCTCGTACAGCCGGCCATGCTCCCGCAGTTTCTCGACCTGCACTTCGAACGTCCTGGGAACAATCCCCTCCTGCACGGCGATGTTGCGGACGGCATTCATCAGTTCTGGAATGCGCACATCCTGCGGGCAGCGCTCGTAGCAGGTATAACAGACCGAGCACAGCCATACAAAATCACTGGTCAACACCTGCTCCCGCATCCCCAACAACGCCATATGGATAACGCGGCGCGGATTGTACTTGTCGGTGACACCGGCCACCGGGCAACCAGCCGTACAAGTGCTGCAAGAAAAACAGCGCCGGATGTGCTCGCCCCCTGGCTCGGCAGCGATCTTGTCTCGAAAGTGCCGGTCAAAGTCACTGACGTCTATGACAATTTCTTTTTTATCGTCGCTCATAAAGACCTCGTTTACGTCGAAACTTTAAGTAGCCGCGCTTTCCATAGCGCGCCCACGGGGTATGGAAACCTCGACTACATTTCAATCTCTGTGATACGTTGTGCCAACGCGATGGCCCCCAACACTCCGGCCCGGTTGCCCAATCCCGGCGGCACGATATAGTCGTCGATCTGCTCCAAGATTTCGGGCACCTGGAGATAGCCATTGAACAACTCTTGCACCTCTTGACGTACTAGCGGAAAAAGCTCTGACTGTTCCATCACACCGCCGCCCAAAATGACGCGCTGAGGCAAGAGCACGCAGATGATGCTCATCAAACCCAGGGCGATATAGTGGGCCTCCAACGACCAGGCTTGGTGATCCGCTGGTAACGTCTCGCCCCGCTGTCCCCAACGCGCTTCGAGGGCAGGTCCGGCTGCCAACCCCTCGAAACAATCGCCGTGATACGGGCAAAAACCGGGGTATGGATCACGCTCCCAATCGTGCGGGATGAGAAAATGCCCCATCTCTGGATGCATCAGACCATGGATCAACTGGCCGTCGACGATGCCTCCTCCACCAATGCCTGTGCCGATGGTCAGATAGACAAAGGTGTCCAGCCCCTGGGCAGCACCCCAGCGATGTTCGCTCAGAGCCGCCCCGTTCACGTCGGTATCGAAACCCACCGGCACGCCCAACGCCTCTCGGACAGACCCGGCAAAGTCGGTGTGCGCCCATCCCGGCTTGGGCGTCGTGGTGATGTAGCCAAAAGTAGACGAATTCGGGTTCGGGTCCACCGGGCCAAAGGAAACGATGCCCACAGCCGCCAGCGGCTCTTTTGCCTGCTTCTGCCGAAAAAACTCGATTGCCTGGCCGATGGTCTCTGCTGGCGTCGTGGTCGGAAATCGCACCTCCGCCCGCACGTCATCCGGGCCGGTGCCCACCGCACACACGAACTTTGTGCCGCCAGCTTCAATTCCTCCCCAAGACATCGTCAATCTTCTCTCCCTACTGCAAAATGAATTTGCAGCCTAGCCATCGAATTCATTCAATACTACTCCGTGATTCTAGCAAATCTCGAATATACTCGGCATTTTTCCATTCCTCGCCCGTACCAAAGTCATAGGCATACGTATATTCCTCTCCCATTATAACTGCAATAACCGATGAATCCTTGCTCCATTCCACATTTTGCTGAGATAGACAATCGATCCCTGGCAAACAGTCCGGGGATACCCAAATGGCATCTGCAACATCAGTTGGAATATCCGAACAATGATCCCAATCAAGTATATAAAGCAGAAAGTTGGTATCAAAAAAATCAGCCTGCTCAAGTAAAGCAATCCTGCTATCATCGGGAGACACTACTCGTTGAGACACTGATATACGGTTAACAAATGCAAGCTGTCTAAACGGAATAATCATATAAGGATAGATCATAACGTCAAAAATGAAATATCCAAACAACACCAGCCAAGTAATAATGAAAAATACCTTTACTATCACCTTCGAACGTGTTTGCATCTCTGAATTTTCCAATTCCCCCATTCAAATTCGATGGCAATTTTTTACTGCTGAAAAATGTACTTGCGACCTACCACTAACCACTACTCTTCATCGCCCGGACCAAAAGACTCGTCAAATCCTCCAATTCCACTCCAAGCTCATCCCCCGCATCCCTCACAGCGCAATTCAAGTGAATGCGGCACTTGGGGCACGCCGTGATCATCCGCTCCGCGCCGGCGGCCTGGGCTTGACGCAATCGCGTCATCTGAATCCCCTTGGCGCACTGCCCACAATTCACCCACCCGACGGAACCACAGCAAAGAGCATTAGCCCGATTCTTGCGCATCTCGGCCAACTCGATGCCCGGAATCGCCTGGATGACCTTGCGTGGCTCGTCGTAAATGCCCAGATAGCGTCCCAAGCGGCACGGATCATGATAGGTGACAGTTTCCGCTAGCTCGCCCAACCCGAGATCACCTAGATGCTCGACCAGCAACTCGGTGAGATGAACCATCTCAAAAGGCAACGTACCAAAGTAGCGGGTATAGTCATTGCGAAAGGCGTTATAGCATTCGGGGCAGACGAAAATCACCCGTTTGGCTCCGCTCTCCTCAATGACTCTAAGGTTGAGTTCGGCCAGCTTGCGAAAGCCCTCGTCGTCGCCGTTGACAAGCAGGTCAGCTCCGCAGCACCGCTCGTCGTTACTGACCACCGGCGTGATGCCAATGGCGTTCATCAGGCGCACCGCATTGCGAGCTGTATCGGTGGAAACGACGTCTATGTCGGCAAAGATGACGTCGAAATAGGGCAGGCAGCCGACAAAGTAAAAATCGTCCCCACGGGTTGCTGTCCGTAACTCGTCCGTCACCCAACCGGTACGGTTCTGCTTGACCGACTGGCCCATAATGGACATCAGTTGCTGCATAATGGCGTTGTGGGCGTAGGTGCCCTCCACGTTCGCCTTGCGCGCCTCAGCGCGGGCAGCCATCACGAACGCGGGATAGTCCACGTCGGACGGACAGCGGGTGGTACACAGGCCGCAGGTCAGGCACGACCAGAGATGCTGGTCGTTGATCAACTCTTCCGGGCGGCCCACCAAAACCCGCTCAATGGTGCTGCGCGGCGAGTAGGTGACATCCACCCGCGACACAGGACAACTGCCCGTACACTTGCCGCAGTCGAGACAATAGAAGCTTTTGGTTTTACGGAGAATTTCTTCAAAGGTCATTGACGATTCCTAAATGTGAAATGTAAAGACGTGAAACGTGAGGGCGTGAAACATGAGGGTCACGCAACACGCATCACACTTTGACAACACTGTTTGACACGACAAGCTCTTCCAAATGGGAATTATTGCCCAACGGACTCGGTCCCATAGACTGAACCTGCTCGGTGAACTCGGTCATGATGTGGGCAAACCGAGCGCCCTCGGCGGCAGAGATCCACTCCAGGCGCAAGCGCTCGTTCTCAACACCCAGTAGATTCATTAATTGCGCCGCCTTGTCCACAGTAACGACGGCGTTCTGGTTGCCAGAGATATAGTGGCAGTCACCGGGATGACAACCAGTGACGAGCACGCCATCGGCCCCCAGACGGAACGCCTCCAGGATAAAGCCAGGCTGCACGCGACCAGAGCACATCACGCGAATAACGCGCGTCGTGGGCGGGTACTGCATCCGGCTGACGCCCGCCAGGTCGGCCCCGGCGTAGGAGCACCAGTTACAAGCGAAAACGACGATTCGTGGCTGGAATTCGGTCATAGTTAGTTCCTATGTGTTCGCGTGGTTCTTTGCGATTCAACTTTAAAGATAAATCAGTAGACAAAGCACAAAGAATCCCCTGCGGTCTGTCCCCTTGACCCCTTGTCTCCTTATTCCCTCGGCTCCTCGGCTCCTTCTCTCTACGAATCATAACGCCTCCTCCGTCAACACTGCCAACGCCGCCTGCACCATCGTCGTGACTTGCTCGTCGGTAAAATGCATTGCCGTCATTGCCCCTGTCGGGCAAATGGATGCGCATGTCCCACACCCCTTACACATCACCGGGTTGACGCGAGCACCCTCTATCCCTGGCAATACCTCGACCAACGACGGCGCGCCAAAGTCGCAGACCTCCACGCAACGGGAGCATCCGCGGCACAGATACTCGTTCACCCGCGCCACGACGCCCGACGATGTGACCGTATCCTTGGAGAGAATGGTCGCTGCCCGCGCCGCCGAGCCGTATGCCTGGGTGATGGTCTCCTCCAGGTGAGCGGGCCAGCGCGTCGTCCCAGCCACATAAACGCCGTCGGTGGCGAAATCGAGCGGCCGCAGTTTGACGTGCGCTTCCAGGAAAAATCCGTACTCGTCTCGTGGCACCTTGAGCATTTGGGCCAGTTCGTGCGCACCATCGCGGGCCACCAGCGGTGTAGAGAGCACCGTCAGTTCGTAGGGAATACTCAGCTTGGCCCCCAACAACTCATCATAGACCACCACCCGTTTTTCAGAAACCTCTGGCGGATGTTGCAGGCTGTACCGGATGAACTGGATACCCGCTTCACGAGCGCGGGTGTAATACGCCTCGTAGCGAGTGCCCTGCGTCTCCGTGTCCCGGTAGAGGATATAGACCTCGGCATCGGGGGAATGCTCTTTAATCTCTAGTGCATTCTTGATCGCAGTGGTGCAGCAAATGCGAGAGCAATAAGGCCGCTCTGGAATGCGAGCACCGGCACATTGGATCATCACCACCCGATTCACGTCGATCTCGCCCACCTTGAAGCGCTCCTCCAATTCCAATTGAGTAATGACGCGCTCCCCATCGTAACCGTACAGCCCCACCGGCTTGAGCACCTGCGCACCGGTAGCGACAATGATGGTCCCGACAGTAAAGCTAAACTGCCTTCCCTCCTGATCCTTGATGATCGCCTCATAGTTGCCGATAAAGCCCTTTAATTGATGCAGCGTCGACGAGGTGAAAACTTCAATGCGCGGGTTGCGGTGCACCTCATCCACACGGGATTGCACAAGGGGCTGCGCATCGTCCTGGGTGGGATACAACTTGTCCATGCGCAGCAACAGGCCGCCCAACTCTGGCTCTCGCTCCACCAGCTTGACCTCGAAACCCCGGTTGCCCAGGTTGAGGGCCGCCGTCATACCGATCATTCCCCCTCCGATGATCAAGGCCACCGGCTCAACCGGTACCTCTTGCTCATCCAACGGCTCCAGCAAACGGGCCTTGGCCACGCCCATCCGTACCAGGTCCTGGGCCTTTTGCGTGGCTGCATCCCGCTCGCGCATATGCACCCAGGAACACTGATCACGGATATTGACAAACTCGAACAAGTAGGGATTCAGCCCCGCCTCACGGCAGGCGTCTCGGAACAACGGCTCGTGGGTGCGAGGCGTACACGCAGCGACCACCACCCGATCCAGTCCATCGTCCGCAATGGCCGTCTTGATCTCGGTCAGTCCAGAGTCGGAACAGGTATACATGTTCCGCTGAACCGACACGACGCCCGGCAATTTGAGCGCATAATCGGCCACCGCCTCTACATCTACGTGCCCCGCAATATTGCTGCCACAGTGACAAACAAATACGCCAATTCTTGGTGTTTTATTCATTAATTATCGCCTATCGCGCGCGCCGCGCGCGCCGCCGCCGCACTGGCCTGCACCACCGAATCGGGGATATCAAAAGGTCCCCGGCAGCACCCGGCGGCGAAAATCCCCGGACGGGTTGTGTCCACCGGCGTCAACGGCTCTGTCTTTACAAAACCGTAGGAATCTAGCTCGACGTCCAGCACCTGCGCCAGTTCAGCGGTGTCGGGTCGAGGGATCAGGCTGGTTGCCAGCACAGCCAGGTCCACCGTCATCCGAGCCGGGCGAGAGGTGTCCGCATCCTCGTAATGGATGACCGGATTACTGTCCTCATCCCCGGCAACACGCGCCACCCGGCTGCGGACGTAACGCACGCCGTACTCGCGCTCCGCCCGCGCCACGTACTCGCGGAAACCTTTGCCAGAAGCGCGGAAATCGGCGTAAAAGACAGTCGACTCGGCGTCAGAGTCATGCTCGGCGGCCAGTACCGCTTGCTTGCTAGAGTGCATACAACAGACCGACGAACAAAAAACCTGGTGCCGCACGTCCCGCGAACCGACGCACTGGATAAAGCCAATCCGTTTCGCCGGTTGCTCGTCTGAAGGCCGCAGCAAATGTCCGCCCGTCGGCCCGGAGGCACTGATAAGACGCTCGTACTCTAGCGCCGTGATGATGTTGGGGCATTCTTCGTAACTGAACTGCTTTAGGCCCCGTGGATCGAAGAAATCGTATCCGGCTGCCAAGACGACCGCACCCACGTGCACCGTGGTCTCTTGCGCCGTCTGCTCAAAGTCAACAGCATCCGCCTCACAGACCTTGGCGCACACTCCACATTTACCTCGATCAAGATAAATGCAGTGCTCGGCATCGATGGTCGTCACCTGCGGGATGGCCTGTGGAAAGTAAAGATGGATCGCTTTCCGTTCACGCAGCTCCATATCAAAGACATCGGGCACCTTGACCGGACACTTGAGCACGCACTCGCCGCAACCCGTGCATTTGACCTCGTCCACGTAGCGCGGATGCTTGAGCAGTGTGACGGTGAAATCACCAGAGGCACCGTCCAACGCCGTGACCTCGGCATAGGTGTGCAACGTGATGTTGGGATGGCGGGCGCAGTCGTTCATCTTGGGGGAGAGGATACAAGTGGAGCAGTCGTTGGTGGGAAAGGTCTTGTCCAATTGCGCCATCCGCCCGCCGATGCTGGGCAACCGCTCGACCAGGTGGACGTTGATGCCCATATCGGCCAGGTCCAGTGATGTTTGAATACCAGCGATGCCGCCGCCAATCACGAGGGCAGCACGGGTTGTCGTTTCGTTTGTCAAAGTGACATCCAGTTCTTTATCCATTATACCACCCTCCTGTTCTAAGCCTATGTAGCCGCGCTTTCCATAGCGCGTCCCGATCGCGAGGTGTGGGAACCTCGGCTACCATAGTTGCTTATTCAAAGTCAAGATTCTCCAAGGTGTCTGGCTCAGTGTGTCCCCAACCAATTTCGTACCACTCACGTCTCACGTACTCGTGAAAACTGGAATGGGGATAATCCTCCGGTTTCAAAACATATCCGTGCTTGACCGGATTATAGTGAATATAATGAAAATGATTAACAAAGTCACGTTCATCGCGAATCACGTGATCCCAGAATCCTCGTTGCCATAACTCGATCTTGTGAGTTATGTTGTTCGCTTTTTTGTAATTCAGTGTAAAGTTGCGCTGCATCGAGTGCAAAACCTTCGAAATGTCTGTTGGGTTAGAAATCCAGATCATTATGTGAAAGTGATCGTGCAAGAAAACAAAAGCCCGCATCTGAAATGGATGGATATCTTTTACTTTGCGCATCGTCTCACGCAACAACTCTAGGTTCGATTCATCGGCAAAAATTGGCTGTCGTTTCTGTGTAACAGCAGTGATAAAATACAAGGAATTGGGAACATAGAGCCGTCGAATTCTAGCGTGCACTGGTTCTGATATCACCCAAGTCTCCTTGGCGCGGTATGGAAACCGCGGCTACACGACACTCCAGTCTCATTCCTCAACCAACACCATCTCCATCAAATACTGCGCCGCGCGCGCCGCCGCCCCACTGGCCTGGGTCACTGACTGCGGGATGTCTGCCGGGCCGCGACAGCAGCCACAAGTAAAAACCCCCTCCCGTGTCGTATCTGTCGGCGAGAAGGGATTGGTGCTGAAAAAGCCGTACTCGTCCAGCTCCAAATTGAGAACCTCGGATAGCGCAGCGACACCGGGGCCAGGAATGAGACTGGTCGCCAACACGGCCAGATCCACCTTCATCTGCTTTGGACGAAAGGTTTCCGCGTCCTCATAGTGGAAAATCAACCGTCCGTCCTCATCCTCCTCAATCTGCGCCACGCGACTGCGGACGTACTCTACGCCATACTCGCTTTGGGCGCGATCAATGTACTCGCGAAAGCCCTTGCCAGAGGCGCGCAGATCGGTATAGAAAATGTATGACTTGGCATCGGGGATGTGCTCGCGGGCTAGGATGGCCTCCTTGGTCGCATGCATGCAACAGACCGACGAACAAAATCGCTGGTACTTTAAGTTGCGAGAGCCCACGCACTGGATAAATCCAATAGTCTTTGGCTCCTCGCGGTCAGTCAGGCGAATGAGATGTCCACCAGATGGGCCACTGGCACAGATCAAGCGCTCAAACTCTAGACCGGTAATGACGTTCTCATAGCGGGTATAGCCATACTCGGTCAGCGCGTCCGGGTCAAAGGTCTCCATACCGACAGCCAGGACGATAGCGCCCACCGATAACTCGATCACCTCGTCCAGCATATCAAAGTCGATGCACTTTTTCTGGCAAGCCTCAATGCAACGACCACAGACGATGACGTCCTTACCCAAGCAGTCATCCAGGTCACTCAAGTACGCCTGGGGGATAGCCTGGGGGAAAGGAATATAAATCGCCCGGCGCGTGGCAAGCCCCATCTGGAACTCGTCTCGCTTGACGATGGGACAGACCTTGGCGCAGTCACCGCAAGCAGTGCAGGCGTTCTCGTCCACATAGCGGGCATGCTTGAGCACTTGCACTGTGAAATTACCCGCCTCGCCGCTCACAGCTTGCACCTCAGACAAGGTGTAGATGGTGATATTGGGATGACGGGCACAGTCCACCATCTTGGGAGATAAGATACAGGTGGAGCAGTCGTTAGTGGGAAAGGTCTTGTCCAACTGAGCCATTCGCCCGCCAATGCTGGGGCTTTTTTCCACCAAATGAACCTGCATCCCCATCTCTGCCAAGTCTAACGCAGACTGTATACCCGCGATACCGCCGCCAATAACCAATACATCTTTCATACGATTACTTCCTTATTTGCGTGAAACACAAATTATGCCTTACGATTCACTGTCTGCTATCTTTTGACCATACTCGAATCCGGTGTCAAAGGCACGCGTATTCAACTCTTCCGTTCCTTTAGGCACCGAATCAAGCACAGCCTTTTTAACAGCTTCCGGCGAGGCAATGTCGGTGACAGCGGATACAAATCCGAGCATCACCACGTTGGCTACGATGCGACGGCCGATCTCCTCAGCCAAGCGCGTGGCCGGTATCTTGAGCATTTCCATACCCTCAACCGCTTCGTCCAATTCTACCAGATCCTCGTCGATGATGAGCAAACCATCTCGTCGAAAATCAGCCGCGTATTTGTTGTATCCGCCCTGCGACATGACAATAAGAACCGAAGGATCTACTACGTGTGGATAGCTCAACTCTACCGGATCATCGGCGATAGCCACCTGGGCCGCACAAGCACCGCCACGCGACTCTGGCCCATAACTCTGAGTAAAAGTGGCAAACCGGCCATCGTAAAGCACCGCCGCCTTGCCAATGATCTCCCCGCTGCGAATAATCCCCTGTCCGCCAAAGCCAGACAATCGGATTTCTAGTCGATTCATCTTTTCTCCCTCATTAACGCGGTACGGAAACCGCGGCTACTTGAGTGCCTGTTCTAACCGACGCGTACGTTGTTCCTGAAAAGTCGGTTTGTCAATGTCCACAAATTTCCCCTCGATCATCGCGCCGCTCAAACCAATGTCTGCATCTCGCGGGTCAGCGCCGTGTTGGATGACACCGTGCTCATGATAATGGCGCATTGTATCCAAACCTTCGCGCTGCTTGTGTCGACGGCCAAAACCGGTGGGACAGGGAGCGATCGCTTCCACCAGGCTAAACCCCGGCTTGAGCAGTGCCTCAGTCATAGACCGCTCCAACCGTCGGGCGTGGAGCACCGTCCAACGTGACACATAGACCGCTCCGCAAGCCGCCGCCAGTGCCGAGACGTTAAAGGGATACTCGTAATTGCCATAAGGCGACGTAGAAGTATAACCACCGACGGGCGTCGTCGCTCCCGCCTGCCCTCCCGTCATACCATAGTTAAAGTTATTGACGCAGATGACGGTCATATCCATGTTGCGCCGCGCCGCGTGAATAAAGTGATTGCCGCCGATGGTCACCAAGTCGCCATCGCCGGAAAAGACCACCACCTTTAACTCTGGGTTGCCCAATTTGAGGCCGGTGGCAAAAGGAATCGCCCGTCCGTGAGTGGTGTGAAATGAATCCAGCCACACATAACCGGCTACCCGTCCGGTACAACCGATGCCCGATACTACAGCTACTTTGTCCAAATCCAGCTCCGACTTGCGTAACGCGCTTAGGAAGCAAGTCAAAGCCGTACCCAGCCCACAACCAGGACACCAGATATGCGGCAGACGATCCGTACGCAACAGGTCATCCATCGGATGGCGACCGTGGATTTCTTCATCCAGCCCCTCGGCCTCTCCGTGCGTCTCAAGTGACTTGTCTAAGCGATAGCCTTCCATCTCAAGTCCCATCACTACTCCTCCTCTACCTTTCGTCCAGCTGCCCTGCGAATCGCGTTCAGTACCTTTTGCGGGTTATGGATGTCACCACCAGGATGCGGTACCAAGATCACCTCTGCCTGACCTGCCGCGCAACGCTCGACCTCACGGACAATCTGCCCCATATTGATCTCTGGCACCACGATGCCCTTTACTCGACCGGCAAGGTCTCGGATTTGATCTTCAGGGAAGGGCCACACCGTTACCAACCGAAGCATACCCACACGGATGCCTTCCTCGCGGGCCATTTGAATCGGCCAGATAGCCGTGCGGGCGGCAATGCCGTAGGAAACGACTGCTACCTCGGCATCGTCTAGGCCGTCCTCCTCCAGCATAATGATCTTGTCCCTGTTCTTGTCGATCTTGTCCATGAGTCGCTGGACCAATTGCCACTGGACATCGATATCAGCGGTGGCAGGGTAGCCCCGTTCGTCGTGAGTCAGGCCAGTGGTGTGGAGACGGTAGCCGTCACCCGCGGCAGCCATCGGCGACACCCATTCGCCCGGCTCGACATAGTAAGGCCGGTACTCCCGATCCCCCGGCGGTGTCGTCGGCTTGCGCCGTGGCACAATCTCGATCTCGTCCGGCGGCGGGATGACGACCTTTTCCGTCATATGCCCTACCTCGGCGTCGGTCATCACCAGCACTGGCGTGCGGTAGATTTCGGCCAGGTTAAAGGCGTGGATGGTCAAATCAAACAACTCTTGCGGCGACGAGGGAGCCAGTGCAATGATGGAATAATCGCCGTGAGAGCCATACTGCGCCTGCATCATGTCTCCCTGACCCACCAGCGTCGGCAAGCCAGTCGAGGGACCACCTCTTTGCACGTTGACCAGCACGCAGGGCGTCTCCATCATGATACCCAAACCCAGGTTCTCCATCATCAGAGAAAATCCGGGACCACTAGTAGACGTCATCGTTTTTTGCCCGGCCCAGGAGGCCCCCAGAATGGAATTCATAGAAGCCAACTCGTCTTCCATCTGAATATAGATGCCGCCCACGACGGGCAGCCGCTCGCTCATTCGCTGCGCGACCTCTGTGGCCGGGGTAATGGGATAGCCGCCAAAGAACCGGCAGCCCGCGCAAATCGCGCCTTCAGCGCTGGCGATGTCTCCCTGCATAAAGAACTCGCCGCTCAACACACCATTCTTTGACTTGCTCATAAAAGCACCACCTCACCTTCTGTCTGCTTGACGTAAATGGCAAATTCCGGACAGAGCAACTCGCACAGACCACAACTGACGCAAGCGTGCGCCAGCGTCTTGTCTACCACCGGCGGGTGATAGCCCTTGGAGTTGATGTCATCCGAGATTTCCAACACGTCACGCGGGCAAAATTCGACACACCAAGCGCAACCTTTACACCGTTCGACCAGCACGTGGATTTCGCCGTGTGGAACTCGAATGTCCTCCAGGTCTAACGGTTTTCTCCAGTATTTCAACGCTGACCTCCCTCATCTGTAGGTCGGGTTTGCTACCCGACTGATACGACGGTTAGAAAAACCGCCCTACTTGGCAACCAACCGTGCCAGTGCCGCCTCCGACGCTGCCGCCACCTCATCGTGGATGCTTTCTCCGTGGCTGTCCATTGTGACCACCACTGGAAAATCCTCGACGCGAATAATCCAAAAAGCCTCCGGCACACCAAACTCGTCCTTTTTGTGAACCGCTTCCACTTTCTTGACCGCGTTTGCAATAAGAGATGCTGCCCCACCCACGGCATGAAAGTAAACGGCACCGTGCTCCTGACAAGCCTGAAGCGTCTGCAGTCCCATTCCACCCTTGCCCATGACGCCCCGCAGCCCAAAATGTGCAATGACGTCGGCCTGGTAAGGCTCCTCGCGGATAGAAGTGGTGGGGCCAGCGGCGACAAAGTGCCACTCGCCTTCCTCATCCTGCCGCACGACCGGTCCACAGTGATAGATGACGCTCTCACTCAGAACCCGCTGCAACTCCTCATACAGTGGCTGTTCGTTCGCGGGCACCTGGTCGGTGCGGATAAAATTCTCGATCAAGTACTTGTGAGCCGCGTCCCGCCCGGTGGACATCACGCCGGAAAGATACACCGTGTCGCCGACGTGGAGGGCACGGACATCCTCCTCAGAAATCGGTATCGTCAAATGATGTGTCGCCATTAGGTGTACTCCACTTTCCCGTCACGTACCGTCATCTGGGCCCGACGGCAAGCCCAGCACATGTAAGCAATGCTGACAAAGTAACAAGCCGGAAGGCGATGGTAGGCCCCAATTTTGACGCCAAATGTCGTCGTCTTGCCGCCAAAGCCCATCGGCCCGATGCCCAGTTCGTTGCACTCGCGCAAAAGACGTTCCTCCAACTCGGCCAGTTCCGGCACCGGGTTCGTGTCTTCCAGCGGGCGAAAGAGCTGTTCCTTGGCGTGGACGTAGCCGCTGCCCCGGTCAGCCCCGATGGCAATTCCCAATACGCTCGGCGCACACCCCTTTCCCTGTGCCTGAAAAACCGCGTCCAGCACCACCCGGCGAACGCCCTCTAGGTCTCGCCCGGCCTTTAACGGGGAATGGGGCAGTTTGTACTGCGCGCCCACGTTCTCACTCCCGCCGCCCTTGAGCAACAGGTTTATCTTTGCATATTCCTTCTCCCACTCTTCAAAATGGAATGTGGGGAAACCTGTCCCCAGGTTGTTTCCACTGTTGCGACCAGTGAGCGAATCCACAGCATTGGGCCGCAGAATTGCCTGGCCGGTCACCTCGGCAACGGCTGCCTCAATTTGTGATTGCAACTCGCGTGTGCTCATCTCTTGTGGATAATGCACGTAAAAAATAGGCGTGCCCGTGTCCTGGCAAACGGGCGTTGAATTGACCCGAGCCAACGCTACATTCTCCAGAATCGTCCCCAGCGCTCCAGCTGCAGCGGAACCAGGCTCCTCACGATCCTGAGCCACCCGCAGCACCGCCTCCACGTCCGCCGGTAGATCAGTCGACGCCCGGCGGATCAGTTCGACGAAATGCTCCGTCAGATTCTCCATACAATCTCCTATCCACTCACTCTGGGCCGACCATCCATCGGCCATCTACAATAAAAGAGCGGGCGACCGTACCGGTCGCGCCGCTATCCACCTCTATAGAATTCCAAACTCGGCCACTAGGTAACGGGGCAAGTCGTGCCACGGTCACCGCTATCCGCCCCAACTGCTCCCACGCAGGCACAAACGCCTCGTAGGAAAAGTGTTTTGTCTCCGCATCGTAGGCATCCACCAGGTAGACGCCGGTTTCATCATAACCAACGGCGACAAACGTATGCTGCCATTGAATCACGATAGAGGCCACACCGTCCGATGACACCCATGTCTGCCCGCCCGGCAACTTCATATCGTAGGTCGACCAGATGATGACGGGCCTCCCGGCAGCCAGTTCAGCTTTTAGGCTATCCAAATCCCAGTTTTGATGCGCTTGTGCGGCCAGCCCAAAACTGCGCAAGTTGGCCGCAATCGGCCCACCATATACGCCGTACCCTACAGGGGGCATACTTCCCGCTGGCAGGTCCACATCGCCCAGAAAACCACGGTTGGGATTGTCAGACTTGGGCAAACGGTAGAAAAAATCATCCTCGGCAAACGATACATTCCAAAAAGCCGCCACGTCCGTCGCCGAGCGAGATTCACAACTCAAGTTGTGCTCCTGAGGATAGCCGACTAACCTATCCACGAATGCCGATGGCGGCAAATCGTCCGCATGGACAGTCAAGGGTAGCAAGAGACAAAAAGCTATGAGCAAAAGATAAACGAATTGCCTCACAAAGCCTCCAGCGCTGCCACGATCTTTTGAACATCTTGAACAGCTTTGGGCGCGGCGTCAAAGACACCTTCACCACGTATGTCTGCCTCGGTCAACTCGGAATTCGCAGAGAGATAGCCCAGCGTGGGCACAGGGCTCTTTTCCTGAATGAATGCCCAATCGCTCTCGCCGCGCACCTTGTTGCCCACCACGTACACCTGCTTGATGCCAATGTCCTCCGCCAACTGGCGCACGCGCGCGGCGGTGGTCAGGCTGCGCCGCCCTGGTTCGACGACGGCCACGAACGCATCCACTGCCTGGGCCGTCGCCCGCCCCAGGTGCTCCACGCCGGCCTCCATATCGAGAATCATCATCTCGTCCCGGTAGAGGATCAAGTGCGTGATCAACGCCTTGAGCATCGCGCTCTCGGGGCAAATGCAGCCAGCACCACCAAACTCGACAGAACCAAGCTGAAGAAAACGAATTCCGCGATGAGAAACGCTAAAGCGGTCGGGGATGTCGTCCACGCGGGGGTTGAGGCTAAAGAAACCGCCAGAAGTGCCCGGCTTGGCGCCCGTGCGCTCATAGATCAAATCTTCCATCTCTGAAACTGGCGTGATCGGGGCCGTCAATTCCTCGGGAAAACCCAACGCCTCGGCTAGGCCACCGGCGGGATCGGCGTCGATGGCAATGACGTTGCGCCCTTGCTCTGCATAGATGTGCGCCAGCAGCGCAGAGAGCGTGGTCTTGCCTACTCCACCCTTGCCGCTGATGGCGATCTTGTTCAACTGGGCCATATCTCCTCCTGCTAGCGACTAGGCCAACGCCATCGTGAGGAACTGGGTCATGTCCATCACGCGGACGCGTACCTTGTTCGCGCGGGCCGCTTTGGAGAGCGTACGCACGCACTGGGGACAGGCCGAAACCAACGCCATCGCCCCGGTCTCTGCCGCTTGAGCAATGCGCCGTGCGGCGACTTCTTGAACCAGGTCTGGATCAAAGGTCTCCAGGTCTCCGCCGCCGCCGCAGCAAAGCGCGTGCTCGCCAGACTGCTGCATCTCGACAAACGTAAAGCCCGGCACCTGGCGCAGAATCTCACGCGGCGCGTCATAGATGCCGCCCTTGCGTCCCAGGTCGCAGGGATCGTGATAAGTGACGATGCCCGTACGTTTTGGCTCCACCAGATCCAGCTTCCCTTCGGTCACCAGGTCCGCCATCACCTCTACGCCATGCACAACCTCAAAGCCCAACGGCTCGCTAAAGAACTCGGGATAGGTGTGATGCCACATGTGATAGCAAGAAGGACAATTACTGACCACCTTGGGTACTCCCAGAGCCCGCATTTGTTCCACGTTGTGACGGATTAGCTTCTCGGCTTGTTTTAGTTGGCCCGCCATCAGCAACGGAAAGCCACAGCACCACTCATCCCCGCCCAAAGTGGTAAAGCTCACGTTGGCGCGGCTCAACACGGTGGCAAAACTCTGGGGAATGCCATAGCTCATCGGAAACATTGCCGAGACACAGCCCACAAAGTAGGCCAGGTCGGCTTCCGAGTCCTGTAACAATCCCTCTGGTTTGTCTTCCGGAGCCAGGTTGTCGGTCCAGGCCAGGCGGGCGGCATTATCTTCGCCAGAGACGTTATAGTGCGTGCCGATGCGCTCGCCCATCATCCCCATCGCCCGCAGCCCCTTGCGCAATGCTTCATCCTCACCCAAGGCATCCACACCTTGGGCCAGATAACGTTCCTGCATCACGTGTTGGCGCATCACCTCCACCAAACGTCGCACGCTGATGTTATGCGGGCAATGGGTGGTACACGTATCACAACCCAGACAGCGCCAAAGGCTGGGGTCGGTTGACAAACTGTCCTCCAGCCCGAACTGGGCCATACGCATCATCTGCGCCGGGCGATATCGCATCGCCTCGACCGTCGGGCAGCCGGAGGAACATTTCTCACACTGGTAACACAGGTAAACGTTCTCGCCGCATTCCTCACGAACGAACTTGGCCATATCCGTATTCAAAGTAATTGGCATATTCCTCACTCCACTGTTGGACGTGGCAACAATCCAGCCCCCTCGACAATGGGCTGCACTGCCGCTTCCCATTCGACGGCCATGATATGTACGCCCGCCACACCCTCGATCTCGCGGATTTCCTGGATTTGCTCGATACAAATCTCGATCCCTTTGCTCCGCAACGCTTGCCGCCGGGCTTTCTTTTCTTCTTTGGGAATACCCTTGAGCGCCGCCACCATACGATCCACATACTGGTCCTGCACGATCATACCCGGCACCTTGTCCCGCATATAACGGGCCATCCCCGAGGATTTGAGCGGGCCAACGCCGGCCATGATAAAAGTCTTTTCGTGCAACCCCATATCCACCACTTTTTTCATAAACTCGCGAAAGCGTGGGAGGTCATAGATCAACTGAGTCTGGATAAAGTCCACCCCGGCAGCGATCTTTTTGGCCAGCCGGTAGGGGCGGTACTCGAACGGGTCGGCAAAGGGATTAATGGCCGCGCCAATAAAGAAACGAGGCTCGCCCGCCTTGATCGCGTCTCCACACTCAAAGACGCACTCATCCCGCATATCCTTCATCATCCGAATCAACTGGACCGAGTCCAGGTCGTGCACGTTCTTGGCCGTGGGATGGTTGCCAAAACTCTGGTGGTCGCCGGTCAGGCACAACAAGTTGCGCATCCCCAGGGCATAAGCGGCCAAGAGATCCGCCTGCATCGCCAACCGGTTCCGGTCGCGGCACGTCATCTGCACCACCGGCTCTAGTCCCGCCCGCATCGCCAACACGCCCGAACCAATACTAGACATGCGAACGACGGCGGTCTGATTGTCGGTAATATTGACCGCTTCTACGATGCCCTCCAGCAAACGTGCCTTGTGAAGAATCTCCTCCGGGTCAGCTCCCTGTGGCGGTCCCAACTCTCCCGTCACTGCAAAGTGTCCCGCCTGCAAAACTTTTTCCAGATTGCTGCCCGATTTGTAACCGTTAGTTTTTTCTTCTGTCATCTTTCACCTCACTCCGCTTCCGCCAACATCAGGTCTTCGCGCGTGATCTTGCGCGGGCCACCATCACGGCTGGATGTCCAATCCTTGGGCAGTTGAACCTCCAGCAGCACGTCCATCTTGTCCAGCTTGCTCGCCCGTTCCCAGATCAGTTGCCAGGCACAGGCTATGTCGGGGTCTATCTCACACACACCATCCTGGGAACCACCACACGGCCCGTTGAGCAATTGCTTGGAACAACGCGCAATGGGGCATATACCGCTGGTGAGGCCCAAAACGCAATCGCCGCAAGCCTGACAGCGTTCCTCCCATACCCCTTGCTCCACCGGCAAGCCCAGAAAAGTCGTGTTCAATCCAGGCACCGTGACGGCGTCGGCAAAATGCTCGTTCATCGCCTGCACACCGATGCCACACGCCAAGCTGAGGATGACGTCATACTCGCCCAGCCGCTCGGCCAACGGGTCCAGATACTCCCACTCACACTGCCGCTGCACCGTGATCTCGTCCACCTCCAGCGCGTGCTCGTCCAATTTGCTCTTCATCCGTAACGAAGAAGCCAGGATGCCAACCTCTTTCTCACCACCGGCCAGGCAAACGGTCACGCAAGTCCCACATCCCACGACCAGCACCTTTTTGGCATCGCCCAACAAAGTCATGATCTCTTGAAGCGATTTTTGTTCACCAACTATCATCGAAACCTCCTAATCAATTTGCAAATTCGCGCCCTAGTCATTGCCGAGCGGGTTCGGACCCAACTCGCGCACTTTTTCCGTCATCTCTGTCACCGTCTCGGCAAACTGCGCCCCCATCGCCGATGACAGATTGAACATCGCCACTCGTTCCCCGCCCAATCCAATCTGGTCGAGCAGATCGGCAGCGTATTTCACTCTCCGCTTTGCGTTGACATTACCCTCCAGGTAATGGCAATCGCCTTCCAGTCAGCCAGCCACCATCACGCCGTCAATACCATGCTCAAAAGCGTGGAGCACCTCGGTCACCTCTACCCGCCCCGAACATGGCACTTGGACCACACGCACGCCGGGCGGGTATTGGATGCGCATTCCCCCCGCCAGGTCAGCAGCGGCGTAGGCACAGTGGCGGCAGCAAAAGGCCAGAATTTTAGGCTCAAATTGGTCATTGGTCATTGCTTCTGTCCTTTCCTTGCGTTGAACCGGCTAAGATTGCCGTACAACCATCTGAAATCATCACACACTGTTTGGCTGAGTTAACTTTTCTCCATAGTGAGTGCTCAGATATTCGAACACCTCATTAAGAGAAGGTGTTAGGTCTTGAAAACTGATCGCTACATCTGGATAACCTGCTTTTGCGTTCGCTAAGAACATCTTTTGCTTGTACGTTGATAGCCTGGATAGATATTTCTCACGATCTTCCAACTCAATTCCTATGAACACATTGCGTTGGGATTGCCAAAGGTAGAGATCGCGGATATCGTCCCACGGAATAATGCCTTCACCAATCCACGAGCGGCGATAATCAATTCCAGCATCACTGATAACAAGCTGTGGGCCAGAATCAAACAACCGACGAACTTGTATCACCAACATCCCAGTAAAAATCACAGCCAGCAGTATCCCAAGCACACGCAGGACGATATCCGATGATTGAGCAGCAAACACACTAGGAACAGCAAACAAAAGCCAAAACAGTACCCAACCTATCCCTTTTCTTTTTGATGCATAGCACTCCATATATCTCACCCACAAACCCCCACACCCTCCGGCTCCAACAGTGCCGCAATCTCTGCCTCTACCTGCTCATGCCGGTAATGCACCAATTGAATCGCCTTGGCCGGGCATTCGGCCATACACACGCCACACCCGTGACACTGGGCCGATTCGATATAGGCCGCGCCAACAATATCCCCCACTCCCGTGAACTCGGCCCGTACCTGCGGCACGTGATACGAACAAATGCGCACACACGTCAGGCAAGCGACACACTTGGCAGTGTCCACTTCTGCCACGACACCGCCAACCTCTAGCACGTCCTTGCTCACAATCGTCAACGCCCGCGCCGCAGCGGCCTGCGCCTGGATGATCGTCTCGTCGAGGAACTTGGGATAGTGTGCCATCCCCGCCACGAAAATCCCATCGTTGGCGAAATCGACCGGGCGCAGCTTGACGTGCGCCTCCAGGAAAAAGCCTTCCAGGTCCAACGGCACCTTTAGTCGTGTCGCCAGTTCGCTCACTTTCTCCGGCGGCGTCACTGGCATACTGAGCACTACAAAGTCAGGATTCAGCACCACCTCTTGCCCCAGGGATTCTTCCCAGACTGTCACCTCGAGCAAATTACGTGTTGTGGATTGTGAGCGATCTTGTAACCCACCTTGTGGGCCATCTTGTAACCCACCTTGTGGGCCATCACCACCATTCACAATTCGCACCTCTGGCTTGCGATCGAACTCGTACGGTACAAACACCACTCCCTGCCGTCGTGCCTCGTCGTAGAGCCGCTCCTTGAATCCATAGGCGCGGATATCGTGATAGATGACCGTAACCTGTGCATCTGGCTTGAGCTGTTTGAGTGCCAGCGCGTTCTTGAGCGCTGTCGTGCAGCAAATGCGGGAGCAATATTGTTCCGCCGGACCAACGCACAAAATCATTGTCACCGAGTCCGGTGCGTTCTCACCGGAAGCCAGCCGCGCCTCGAATTCCTGCTGTGTCAGGACACGCGGGTCGCTGCCATACTCATACTCCGGGCCACGGTATTCGACGCCGCCCGTCGCCACGATGGTCGCGCCGTGGCGCAGCTCGCGCTCGCCGCGGGGGGTGCGTATCCGTGAGCTAAAGCTACCGGCGAACCCATTGCTCTCCAAGAATGCGCTCCGCAAATGCACAGTGATCTGTGGATGCCCCTTTACCCACCCAATCAATTGCGTCAAAAACTCTTGCGGATCGCGCCACACCAATTGACCGCTCTCCCAATCTACCAATCGTCGGACGTTTCGCAAGTTGCCGCCCAGCTCTCCCTCTCGCTCCACCACGTGCACTGGAAAGCCCTGGTCGGCCAATGTAAGCGCCGCCGTCATCCCCGCCACTCCGCCGCCGATGACGAGCGCCGATTTCTGCACCGGCACCTCGGTCTTGCGCAAGGGTTCCAGGCGCAACACCTTTGCCACGGCCATGCGCACCAGATCCTTGGCCTTTTCCGTCCCGGCCTCCCACTCGCCCGAATGTACCCACGAGCAGTGGTTGCGAATATTTGCCATCTGGAACATGCCGGGGTTCAGCCCCGCCTGGCGGATCGAGTCTTGAAACAACGGCTCGTGCGTGAGCGGCGTGCACGAGGCTACCACAACCCGGTTGAATCCCATCTCCAGCGTCTGCTCGGTGATGTGTTGGATGGCGTCTTGTGAGCATGTGTACAGACTATCCTCGGCATGAACGACGCCCGGCAGGCCCGCCGCATACTCGGCCACGTCCGGCACGTCGAGAAAGCCGCCAATGTTTGAGCCACAGTGGCATACAAAGACGCCGACGCGTGGTTCCTCCGCGCTCACGTCGCGCTCCGGGGGGTAAACGAGCGTCTCAGTGCGCGTCCAACGGGCCGGCGCAACGAGCACGCCGGCGACGGCCGCGGCGGCGCTGGCCTCAACCACCGACTCGGGGATATCTTTTGGCTCGCGGAACGGGCCAATCGCCAAGACGCCCGGCCTGCTTGTCAATAAAGGCTCGAACGGCCGCGTGCGGCAGAAACCGTGCTCATCCATCTCCACGCCAACTCGCAGCCCTAACTCGCGTGCCTCCGCCGACACCTCCATCCCCACCGAAAGCACGACCAGATCGAACTCTTCTTCCCGAATCAACGAATCATCAACTCGCTGATTCACCAACTCGTCCTCTATTTTCCCAACATATCTCAACACCAGGCTGTGTGTCTCGGGGTCTTCCCGCACCGCCGCAACGCGCGAGCGAACGTAGCGAATGCCATATCGCTCCTGCGCCCGGCGGTAGTATTCAAGGTAACCCTTGCTAAAGGCACGCATGTCCATCATAAAGACCGTCACTTCGGTGTCCGGCTCGTGCTCGACCGACATGATGGCCTCTTTGGTGGCGTACATACAACAGACCGCCGAACAATAGTCGTGCGTCTGGTCCCGCGAGCCAACGCACTGGAGAAAGGCAATCTTTTTCGGCGTGTGCCCATCCGATGGGCGCTGAACGTGGCCATGCGTCGGGCCAGAGGCGGAGAGCAATCGCTCATACTGGAGCGCGGTAACCACGTTGGGGAAGCGTCCCCATCCATACTCGGCCGCGTGCTCCGCGTGGTAGACCTGGTAACCAGGAGCCAGCACGACCGCGCCGACCTGAATATCCCGCGCGTGCTCAACCATATCGTGGTCCACCGCGCCAGCCTGGCATTCGTACCAGCAGCTCAAGCACTCTGAGCAGATGCCGCAAGCCAGGCAACGCGCCGCCTCCGCCTGCGCTTGCTCGTCCGTATAGCCAGCGGTGACCTCTTCAAAGCCAGACAGCCTCTGCTCGACAGAAAGCTCGTTCATCGCTATGCGAGATTGGACGTGCACCTCTCCCAGAGCTACGCGCTCTTCGATCTCTAAGCGCGTCAGCTCGACCACCGGCAGCTTGGGCTTGTGGGGCGGCTCCAACTCTTTGCCACGCAGGTAACGGTGGATAGACTGGGCCGCGCGGTGACCGGATTCGACCGCTTCAATAACAAAGGCTGTCCCGGTAGTCGCATCACCCGCAGCAAAGACCCCATCGCGGGTCGCGGCGAATGTATTCGGGTTGACGGCGATGGTGGCGTTTTGCGTCACGCCGACGCCTGTGCTTTCTGGAATGAAAGCGAGACCGGCGCGCTGACCCACCGAAAAGATGACGTTATCGCAGGGCGCCAGGTGCTCCGACCCGCGCAGTGCAACCGGACGACGACGACCTGTCTCGTCGGGCAGCCCCTGTTCGGTGCGCACGCACTTTATGCTTGCCAGACTCCCATTGCCATCACCGATGATTTCAACAGGCGTGATCTGCCAGTGAAAAACAACGCCCTCTTCTTCGGCATGGCGCATCTCTTCCTCGTCGGCAGAGGCTTCCTCTTGGGTGCGGCGGTAATAGACGTGGACCTCGGATCCCAAACGCACGGCAGTACGAGCGACATCCATAGCCACATCCCCGGCACCAATGACGGCGACGCGCTTTCCCAACGGCGGCGGGTTGTCCAGCCGAACGTCGCGCAGAAAAGTCGTGTTGATGAGCACTCCCGGCAAGTCGGCTCCAGGGATGGGCAGACGAATCCCCTCGTGCGCGCCCACCGCGATCAGCACCGCGTTGAATCCCTCGGCGAAAACATCGTCCAGGTTGCTCACCGCCGTGTTGAGCCGCAGTTCCACGCCCAGGTCCAGGATGTCTTGCACCTCGCGATCCACGATGGATGCCGGCAGGCGGTACTCGGGCACTCCCACCCGCAGCATTCCGCCGGCCACCGGCAGCGCCTCAAAGACTGTGACTGCATAGCCCAACCGGCACAAGTCTTGCGCGGCAGTCAGTCCGCATGGCCCCGCGCCAATGACGGCGACACGCTCTCTATAGTGCTGTTCCGCCGGCTGTTGAGGCACACGCGATTGGCTGTAGACTTTGTCGGTGACAAAGCGCTTGAGCGCGCGAATATCGATCGGCTCATCCAACTTGTCCCGGTTGCAGGCCGTCTCACAACGGTGGTTACAGATGCGCCCACAGATGGCAGGGAAAGGATTGTCCTCCTTGATCACTCGCAGCGCATCCTGGTAGCGTCCCTCGCGGATGAGGGCGATATATCCTTGCGCACGCTGACCGGAGGGGCAAGCGTCGCGGCAGGGAGAAACGCCCAGCTTTTCGATGACGTATGCGTTGGGGACAGCCTGCGGGTAAAGTCTGTAAGCGGCCCGCTGGTCCGTCAGTCCTACGTTGAAATGGTCAGGAATGATCACGGGGCAGACACTGGCGCAATCGCCGCAACCGGTGCACTTTGTCAGATCAATGTAGCGCGGCTTGGTGCGCACGCGGACCATAAAGTCGCCTGGCTCTCCACGCATTCCCAACACTTCACTGTCCACCAGCAGCTCAACATTGTGGTGGCGGCCGACGTCTACCAGCTTGGGGCTGATAATGCACATGGCGCAGTCATTGGTGGGAAAGGTCTTGTCCAGTTGCGCCATGTGCCCACCAACGGCAGACTTTATCTCCACCAGGTATACCTTGTAGCCAGCCTCGGCCAGATCAAGAGATGCCTGCACGCCAGCAATGCCAGCACCTACGACCATCACGGCTCCTGTGGGTTGTTCAGGAGCCACTAATCTATCGTAGACGCCGTATTGGAAAGCCATGCTATGTCCCCTTTGTCTGCTTGAGAACTTTGTCCACGCGCTGCAACAACTCGGTGGGGGCAATCGGCTTTTCAATATAGTCCTGCACCTTCATGCCCACGCCTGTCTCCAGCTCGTAACGCCGCCGGCTGGCATCCTCGACGACGGCGGTCAGAATCATAATTGGCAAACCGGCAAAGCCAGGCTCTCGGCGCAGCTCGCGCATCACCGCAAACCCGTCCATCTTGGGCATGAGCAAATCCAGGATCAGCAGGTCTGGAATCTTTTTCTTGATCATCTCTAGACATTGCTGTCCATCTCGGGCCGTTTGCAGCCGATAGGGCTGGCTCCTGAGCACGGCGACAAAGCTGTCCAAAATATCAGGGTCGTCATCAGCTACCAGGATGTAGGGCTGTTCGAGAATCCTGGCCACGCACTTGAGCAACTCGGTTGGCGTCGCCGGCTTTTCGATATAGTCCTGGATATCCATCTCCAATCCGGTCTCCAACTCGTAGCGGCGGCGGCTAGCATCTTCAATAACCGTGGTCAAGATGATGATAGATAGTGTGGCATACTGGGGATTACTGCGGATCTCACGGATCACCGCAAATCCGTCCATCTTGGGCATGAGCAAGTCCAGGACCAACAGATCAGGTATCTCTTCGGCGATCATCTTTAGACATTGCTCGCCATCCCGAGCTGTCTGCAAGCGGTAGGGCTGGCTGCTCAGTATGGCTGTCAGGCCCTCCAAAATATCAGGGTCGTCATCAACTAGTAGAATATACGGCTGTTGGCGTGTCATCATAGCTCCTTCCTTCAAGAAACCGATGGTCCCGTCTCCTGACGCGCGATACGGTCTCGGTGTCTCATATCTGATGTAACCAAACCTTTAGGGATAACAACAGTGAACTTGGCACCAGGCTTACCCTCAGCGTACGGGCTCTCAACCCAGATTTCGCCCTTGTGAGCCTCAACGATCTTTTTGGCGATGGACAACCCAAGACCAGAACCGGCCACTTGTTCAGCGTTTCGGCTGCGGAAAAAGTCTTCAAAGACGAGATGTTGTTCATCGGTCGGGATGCCAACTCCTTCATCTATGACCTCCACGACCAGTTGATCTGGCTCGTCCCTGGCGTGTAAAGTGACCACTCCTCCATCCGGGGAAAATTTGACCGCGTTCGCCAACAGGTTAGAAAAAACCTGACGCAGACGCCGGCGTGCTGCCACGATCTGCTGAAACTCGGGAGGCACTTGGACCTGGATCACGATCTCCTTTTGAGAAGCGGCCAGCCGGACATCTTCAATAGCCTGAACAGCCGACTCTGATGGGTCGAGCCACTCAAAGTCGGCCTGAATCTCTTCAGGCCGCATGCGGGCTAGATCAAGGATGTCGTTGATTAACCCCCGCAAGTCGGTCACCCGCAGAACGCTGCGACTCAACATACGCTGCTGTTGATCGGTCACCGTCCCTGCAAATCCGCCCAGCATAACCTGCAAATAATTCTCAACGGCCGCCAATGGGGACTTGAGCTCGTGGGAGATGATGGACAAAAAGTAGGTCAGCGTGGTCGTACTATTCTGCAAGCGCGATGAAATAGTCGCGGCAATAGCATCCAGGAACAACACTCCGGAAGCAGGATGTCGGGCGACGAACTGGCGCACCTCCTGGCCGTTCAGTACCAGCGCATGGAACGGCTCTAAACATACACCTGTCGAAGTATAGATGTATGGCGCGATGATACTGGACCAGCCGATGACTCCGCCAGGTCCTATAATGCCCACGGTCGCCTGGCGGGCCGATCCACTCCGCCCCAATTGGACCAATTTCTCCAACGAAACCTTGCCTTCCAGAATAAGGCGCAGCTTTTCGGCTGGCTCGCCTTCTACCGCAACGATATCTCCTTCCTCGTACGACTCTTCCTGGCAAAGGGTCACAACCTCGGCTAGCTCCTCGTCACTAAAGCCAGCAAAAGCCTCAAAGCTTCGCAAAGTCTCGATCTTGGCTATCATTGCTTGCCTCACTTGAGCGGGTTAGGTCCCAACTGTTTCAGCTCCGAAGTAATTTCGGCCGCGACATAAGCAAACTGTCCCCCCATTGCGGACGACATATTGACCATTTGAACGCGGCGGCCATTCAAGCCGATCTCGTCCAACAACTGGCGCACGTATTCGACTCGCCGGCGGGCTCTGAGATTACCTTCCAGGTAATGACAATCTCCCTCCAGTCAGCCAGCCACCATCACACCATCGGCCCCATCTTCAAAAGCGCGTAGAATATGTCTGACATCAACTCGTCCCGAACAGGGCAACTCGACTATTTTGAGAGACAGCGGATACTCCAGACGCATACTGCCAGCCAGGTCAGCCGCGGCATAGGCACAGTGACGACAGCAAAATGCTACAACTTGAGGCTCGAAATCATTTCTGTTCATACGCTGCAACCTCCTCCGGCTTGAACAGTGCATCTACCTTGGCGATCACTTGGGCATCGGTGTAATGCAAGAGTGTAATGGTTTGGGCCGGACATTCGGCCACACAAGTCCCGCAGCCGCGGCAAAGGAGCGTCTCGATGTGAGCTGCTCCTACAATCCCGCCCACGCCTGTCAGATCGACCTCGATCTTGGGCACGTCGTAGGGGCACGCACGCACGCAAGTCAGGCAACCCACGCATTGCTCTTGATCGACGACCGCCACCCGGGTACTGGTGGTCATAGTGTCCTGGGAGAGAATCAAAGCCGCCCGCCCTGCCGCCGCCTGAGCTTGAATTATACTTTCATCCAGGAATTTTGGATAGTGCGCCGTACCCGCCGCGTACACCCCGTCTGACGTCAGGTCTACCGGGCGCAACTTGACGTGCGCCTCCATAAACCATTCATCCAGATCCATACCCACCTTGAGCATGGTGGCCAGCTCTTCTGCGCCTTCAGCCGGCACCGTCGGCATAGCGAGAACGAGAAGGTCCGGGTGCAGTTCCAGCTGTTCACCCAGCGCCGACTCCCATACCCCTACAGTCAAGGCACCAGCAGCTTTTGCTCCCTGCTCCCCGATCCCTGACAGCATCGGCTTGCGGTCAAAGTCATAGTGCACGAACAGCACCCCCTGGCGCCGCGCCTCCTGGTACAGTCGTTCTCTGAAACCAAAAGTGCGAATGTCTCGATACAACACTGTGATTTGGGCCTGGGGATTCAACTCTTTGAGCTTGAGGACATTCTTGAGAGCAGTGGTGCAGCAGATACGGCTGCAAAAACGTTCAGCCGGCGCTCCAGCGCACAGGACCATAACCAAAGAGTTGGGAATGGGATGAGCCAGGTCCCCGGTCTTGCCGCTTCCCAACAAATCCTCAAACTCTAACAGGGTCAAGACCCTAGAATCGGTCCCATAGCCATACTCGTTCCCCTTGTACTCTACGCCGCCGACGGCGACGACGGTCGCACCATGACGCACGTCGAATGCGCCCGCGCCGTTCTTGAGAGTGGAGCTAAAGTTCCCCACAAAGCCAGCCGTCCCGACCAACTCAGTGTGGGTATGAACGTCGACCAACGGCTCGGCCTTGACTTGGGTGATCAGGTCACGCAAATAAGCTTGGGGATCGTTGCTAGATGTGAACAAGTCCGCCCCATCAATATCCCAATCTACCAAATGCCGCAGGTTGCGCAGATTGCCACCCAACTCACCCTCACGCTCGACCAGGTGAACCGGGAAACCTTGTCGGGCCAAAGATAGAGCCGCACTCATGCCAGCGACCCCACCTCCAACAACCAGCGCCGCCTTTTCGACCGGGACCTCACTGGTGTACAACGACTCCAGCCTGTTGGCTCGGGCGATAGCCATGCGCACCAGGTCTTTTGCTTTGACAGTCGCCCCGTCCCAATCGCGCGAGTGAACCCACGAACACTGGTTGCGAATGTTGGCCATCTCGAACAGGTTGGGGTTGAGGCCAGCCGCTCGCAAACAGCTTCTAAAGAGGGGCTCGTGGGTCAGCGGCGTACACGAAGCCACCACCAGTCGGTTGGCACCCGTCTCTTTCAACACCTCGGCAATGTGGACAACGGTATCCTGGGAACACGTGTACAGGTTGCCCTCGGTATGCACTACGCCTGGCAGCATCTTGGCATACTCGGCCACGTCAGGCACGTCAAGAAAGCCGCCAATGTTGGAGCCGCAGTGGCATACAAAGACGGCCGTTCTAGGCGCCTCTTCCGATACATCCCGCTCCGGCGGATACTCGGGTTCGCTCGTCAAGGTATGCCGCGCCGCCGACAGCAACTCGCCCGCTGCCGCCGCGGCCCCGCTCGCTTCGACCACCGACTCGGGAATGTCCTTGGGTTCGCGGAACGGACCCACGGCGAATATGCCCTGCCGGCTGGACTGGAGCGGCTGAAAGGGAAGCGTGCGGCAAAAACCATACTGATCCAACTCGACATCCACACGCCGGGCCAGCTCACGCACACCGTCCGAAATCTCCATACCTACAGAGAGCACCACCAGATCAAACTCCTCATCACAGATCTTGGAATGTGGGGTGTGGACTGCGGACTGGTCTTTTGCATCCTCCACCCTGCACCCTGCATCCTCATCCACGTATCTCAGGATAAGGTTGTGCGTCTGGGGATTCTCTATTACAGATGAAATACGCGAGCGGACGTAGCGAATACCGTACTTGTCGCGCGCCCGCTGGTAGTATTCCTCATACCCTTTGCTAGAGGCCCGCATATCCATCATGAAAATCGCGATTTGCGTATCGCGCTCGTGCTCGATAGACATAATGGCCTCTTTGGTGGCATACATGCAGCAAACGGTCGAACAATAGTCGTGCGTCTGGTCGCGCGAACCAATACATTGGAGAAAAGCAACCTTTTTCGGCGTGTGCCCATCCGATGGGCGCTGGACGTGACCGTGCGTGGGGCCGGAGGCGGAGAGCAATCGCTCGTACTGGAGCGCAGTGACCACGTTGGGAAAGTGCCCCCAACCATACTCTGCTGCATGCTCGGCCTGATAGACTTCGTAACCAGGGGCCAAAATCACTGCCCCCACCTCGACGTCCTGAACGCGCTCCACCATATCGTGGTCAACGGCGTCCGCCTGGCAGGTATACCAACAACTCAAACACTCGGAACAGATACCACAGGCCAGGCAGCGGGCCGCCTCCTCCTGCGCCAACTCGTCGGTATAACCGGTTTCGACCTCGGCAAAATTCGCTACCCGATCCTCTACTGACAATTCGGGCACAGCCACCCGGGGCGTCACCTGCGCCTCTCCCCGCTGGACCCGTTCGTCGATCTCAACCCGGCTCAAATCTACCACGGGGAGTTCCGGCTTTAGTTCCGGCTCCAACTCTTCGCCGCGCAAATAACGGTGTATCGACTCGGCCGCCTGATGGCCCGATGACACCGCTTCGATCACAAAGGCCGTGCCGGTGGTGGCATCACCAGCGGCAAAGACCCCAGGACGGGTCGCCGCCATCGTGTTGGGGTTGATCGCGATCGTCTGCTGGCGAGTGACGCCAACGCCCGTACTCTCCGGGACAAAGGCCAGACCCGCCCGTTGCCCGATGGAGAAAATGACGATATCACACGGAATGGTATGTTCCGAGTCAGGATCTGTTTCCAACGTCAGCCGCCCGGTCTCATCAAATTGCATAAAGGTGACGTTGACACACTCTAGCCCCCCCACCCGTCCGTTGCCATCAGGAACGATGCGTTTGAAAGAGCGGCTGGGATGAATTTGCACACCCTCGTCCTCGGTGGCCTCGATCTCCCAGTCGTGGGCGGGCATCGTCTCCTTGCTCTCTAGGCAAGCCATGTGGACCTCGGCCGCGCCCAAGCGCACCGCTGTGCGGGCCACGTCTATCGCCACATTGCCGCCGCCCAATACCACCACCCGCTGTCCGGCAACATCTGGCGGATTATCCAGCCGCACATCGCGCAAAAAGACCGTGTTGACCATCACCCCATCCAAGTCGACCCCTTCGATGGGCAGCATACGCCCCTCGTGCGCGCCGACGGCGATGAGCACCGACTTGAACCCTTGAGCAAAGACATCGTCCAGACTGTCCACGCGCGTATTCAATCGCAACTCGACGCCCAAGTCTACAATGTCCTGCACCTCTCGATCCACGATATCGGTGGGCAAGCGGTATTCGGGGACGCCCACCCGAAGCATGCCACCAGCCACGGGCAATGCTTCAAAGACGGTGACGCCGTACCCCTGCATGCACAAGTCCTGCGCGGCGGTCAGCCCGCAAGGCCCCGCGCCAATGACGGCCACCCGCTCCTCGTACTGGCGCTCTGCCGGTTCCGGCGACACCCGAGGCTCGGCATAGACCTTATCGGTGACAAAGCGCTTGAGCATATGAATGTTGATGGGATCATCCAGCTTGCCTCGGTTGCACGCTTCCTCACAGCGATGGTTACAGATACGCCCACAGATACCGGGGAAAGGATTATCTTCTTTGATGACCCGCAACGCGTCGTCATAGCGCCCCTCGCGGATGAGGGCGATATAGCCCTGGGCACGCTGACCGGCGGGGCAGGCATCGCGGCAAGGCGCAACCCCTCGCTTCTCGATGGCAAAAGCGTTGGGAACCGTTTGAGGATACAGCTTGTACGCCGCGCGCTGGTCCTTTAGTCCCCCATCAAAATGACCAGGAATAATGACCGGACAGACGTCGGCGCAATCTCCACACCCCGTACACTTGTCCAGATCAATGTATCGGGGGTGGGTTCGCACGCGGGCGGTAAAGTCACCAGCATCTCCGCGCATACTGACGACCTCACTATCCACCAGCAACTCGATGTTATTGTGACGGCCACAGTCCACCAACTTGGGGCTGACGATACACATGGCGCAATCATTGGTGGGAAAGGTCTTGTCCAACTGCGCCATGTGCCCACCGATGCCCGATTTGTTCTCAACCAGGTAGACCTTGTAGCCAGCCTCCGCCAGATCCAACGATGACTGTATCCCAGCTATTCCAGCGCCGACAACCATCACCGCGCCAACTGGTTCTTTGCGCTTTTCCCCCTGTTCGGCCATGAATTTCCTCTCCTTTTTCCTGGCAACCGGCCAACTGGCAAATTAGCGAATCGGTTCGTGGAATCCAACTACCAATTCACCAGTCTCCAGTTTATCCTTCCTTGAGCGGATTCGGTCCAAGCTCTTTTAACCGTTCCGACATCTCTCGTATTGTGTTAGCGAACGTCTCTCCCATCCCACCCGAGACAAAGCACATCTCTAGCCGCTCGCCGCCCAAGCCCATCTCATCCAACAGATCTTGAGTGTACTTGACCCGGGCCCGACCACGCTCGTTCCCGTGCACGTGGTGACAGTTCCCAATTGGGCACCCCACCACGCAAACCCCATCCGCTCCTTGCTCGAACGCTTCCAACAAATAACGCACATCCGTCTTGCCCGTACAGGGCAGCTTGATCAACTTTATATCGGACGGATACTTGATGCGTAACGCCCCGGCCGTATCGATCGCCATATACGCGCAGTAAATGCACGAAAAAACTGTAATTTCAGGTTCAAACCCGTTATTGTTCTGCTCAGTCATCAACACCTCTTTGTGAAACGTGATGCGCGATTCGCATTCACTCCACTAACTACAAGTCACTTTCTCCGCCCATGCACCCAGCGGCAGTCCCATAATCTGCTCATCTTGATAAGCAATCAACTGAATCGCCTTGGCCGGGCACTCGGCCGTGCACGTGCCGCACCCTGTGCATATCGCCGGATCGATGTAAGCCGCGCCCTTGATCTCACCCACCCCCATATCCTCGTAGCGCACTTTGGGGATCGTAAAGGGACACGTGCGCACGCAGGTAAGACAGCCCACACACCTGTCCTGATCGATCACCGAGATGACGCCGCCGATGTACATCTGTGGCGTAGACAGAATCGTGATCGCTCGACCAGCCGCCGCCTGCGCGTTGGTGATGCACTCTCCAATGAATTTGGGATAGTGCGCCAAGCCGCAGATAAAGATGCCTTCCTTGGTGAAATCCATCGGACGCATCTTGATGTGATCTTCCAGAAAGAACCCCTCGCTGGAGAGCGGCACGTCCAGAACATGGGCCAACTCATTCGTACCCTCCGACGGGCGGATCGCCATACTCAACGACAGCAAATCCGGGCGCAACACAATCTCCTGTTGCAGCGAAGATTCCCACGCCACCAGTTCCAGTTGTCCCTGGTCATTCACACGCACCTGCGGTCTACGGGCGTCATCGTAGCGAACAAAGAGCACGCCGCGCCGCCGCGCCTCAGTGTAGTATTCTTCCCTGAACCCATAGGTGATAATGTCTTTGTAGAGCACAACCACCCGGCAGTCTGGGTTGAGCATCTTGATCCGAATAGCGTTCTTCATCGTGTTCGTGCAACACGTCCGGCTGCAATACTCGACCTCTCCCCCATCCGCCGACCGTCCCACACACTGGATGAACACAACCTCTTTTAGATCCGTGACCCGTTTCGGCTGGTGGACGATGATCTCTTCCAGATCAAACGACGTGACCACTCGCTCGTCTTGACCGAGCAGGAATATGTCGCCTCGCCACTCTTGCCCACCGGTAGCCACAATAGCCACAGCGTGCTCAACCTGCACATCCTCCGACACATCCCCGTAGGTGGAACGTACTATAGAAGTGAACGTGCCCACGCTTCCCTCGTGAGAGACCACCTCGGCATTCATCATCACGTCGATCCTGCGATGGCCCAGCACCCGGTTGACCATATCACGCAACAAACGCTGAGGATTGTCCCCCTCGGCCAGGTAGTATATGTGCTGCAAATTGCCGCCCAATCCCGGTCCTCGCTCGACCAGCGTCACGTCGTATCCAGCGTCGGCAATATTTAGCGCGGACGTCATACCAGAGACACCGCCCCCGATCACCAACGCCCGTCGCACCGGCTCAATCGCTTGCTTGTGCACCGGTTCTGCCAACCGCGCCCGTGCGACCGCCAACCGCACCAACTCTTTCGCGGCACGGGTTGCCCCTGCCGGATCGTTCACATGAGGCCAGGCGCAGTGCTCGCGGATGTTGGCGATCTCCAACAAGTAAGGATTCAACCCCGCCTGACGCGCGATGCGCTGAAACAATGACTCGTGGGTACGGTGGCTGCAAGCCGCCACGACCACCCGATTCAGATTATACTCCTCGATCACCCGTTGGATCTGCTTTTGACCATCATCCAAACAGGCATATTCCGACGTCTCGATGTGAGCCACGCCAGGCAAAGCGCCGACAAAATCCACCACCGCGTCTGTATCCACAACCCCCGCGATGCTCGGATAACAACGACATACAAAAACACCCACCCGCGCTTCTTCTCCCGCAATATCGCGCTCTGGTGGGAAATCACTCGACTCGGCAAGGAATGGGTACTCGTGACCATAAGCCTGCCCGCCACCAACCTCGCCCGAGAGCAAGCGCATTGCGTCGCCAGCCGCACCAGCCGCGTCCAAGATCGTCTCTGCGATCTCTTTAGGCGACGAGAACGTGCCACACACATAAATACCAGACTTGCTCGTCTCCAGTGGGGCAAAGGTGTCCGTCGCACAGAACCCATAGGGGTTCAGTTCGATCCCCAGCAAATCGGCCAGATCACGAGAACCACTGGGCGGCAACGCACCCACCGAGAGCACCACCATATCAAACTGAGATTCGGTGAACGTGCCTGTCTCATTCGGATAACGAAGGATCAGGTCATTCGTCTTTGGGTCCTCCCCCACAATCGAAATACGGCAGCGCGTATACTCTACCCCGTATTCCCCCTGCGCCTGCTGGTAGTAGGCGTTAAATTCCTTGTTAAAGGCCCGTTCGTCCATCATAAAAATCTGGCAATGAACGCCATCGTCCCCGGCCCGCTGCTTGGCCAGCATGGCTTCCTTTGTGGCGTACATACAACAGATGGACGAACAATAGGGATGCTCCTCATCCCGTGAGCCAACACACTGGAGCCAGGCGATACGCTGAGGCACTTTGCCGTCGGAGGGGCGCATCACGACACCCTCGGTCGGTCCAGAACGGCTGGCCAACCGCTCGTACTGCATTGAGTGGATGACGTTGGGGAAACGACCGAACCCCAGTTCCTCATACTCGGTTGGGTCAGACAGTGTGTATCCCAACGAAAGGATAATCGCCCCCACCCGCACATCCAACTCGGACTCTTGCTCGTCCAGATCGACCGCGCTGGTCGGGCAGACAGCCTCGCAACGACGGCAGGTTTCGCAACGCGGCACCTTGTCCAAAACGTAGGCATCCGGCAGCGCGCGCGGCGCCATCTTGTAGATCGCCTTGCGGGCTGACAGCTCCATCTGGAATGGGCTGGGCAGCGATACCGGGCAAACGGCCTCGCACATCCCACAGTTGATGCACTGCTTTGCGTCCACATAGTTGGGGCGATGACGCAGTGTCACCGTGAAATCGCCCGCATACCCCGCCAGATTGATCAGGTCAGTATTGGTGAGTATCTCAATATTCGGATGTAAATTGTTATCCAAAAACGCCGGTGATATCGACGGCCGCGTACAACCATATCCGTGATCCGAAGTGCCACGACAAAGCACACAGTCGTGGGTAGGGAACATGTATCCCAACTGTGCCACACGACCGCCCAACCAGGGCATATTCTCCACCAGATAAACTTTCAAACCGGCCTCGGCCAAGTCCACCGCCGCCCGCATCCCCCCAACACCACCGCCGACGACCAGCACAGAATTAACAGATTCTCGTTTGTAAACAGGCATAATAAATAGATTGCTCCTCAAGGCACAGCAAGTAGCCGCGATTTCCATATCGCGCCAACTCACGAGGTATAGAAACCTCGGCTACATATGCCGCGTGTAATCAGGTAATAGGATCGGTGCAGTCACACCGGTATCCACACCCGTTTCTTCCAACTCTTTGTTCCAAGTGTCCACGTGAGACAGTGTGGGAGCCCCCAAACTGACACTCTGCGCATAAGCCGCTGCCGAGCAACCGGCACGCCGTCCAAAGACGGAAATTTCCAACAGACTATTTCCCATTAGTCGATTGTGACCATGCACGCCGCCACTGACCTCACCAGCGATGAACAACCCTGGAACCTCTGTAGTCGTGTCGGCTTGCAACTGGATCCCACCGTTCTGATAATGAAGCGTGGGATAAACCAGCATCGGCTCCTCGGTAATATTGATCTCAAAACGCGCAAACTGACGCACCATCGCCGGCAGCGCTTTTTGAATCGTGCCAGGGCCGTGAATCTTTTCGATGATGGGCGAATCCAGCCACACGCCCGGTTGTCCGGTTGGGGAGATCAGACCATTGTCATATCCATCGATCTCGGCAGAAGCACACTCCCGAATGAGGGCCGCCGCCTCCACGTCTCGAGGCTCCAACGGATAGACAAACTGATTACCCTTTTTATTGACCGGCTGTCCGCCCAACCCTCGCACCTTCTCAGTGACCAACAAGCCCACAATCTGCTCCGGGAAAGCCGCACCCGTGGGATGGTACTGCATAGACTCTAGGAACCCCAACGGAGCGCCAGCCCGGTATGCCAGCACGATCCCATCCGCCGTCGCGCCATAGTGATTGGTCGTGGGAAAGTCCTGGTAATGGAGTCGCCCGCTTCCGCCCGTCGCCATCACCACCGCCTTGGCTTTGATGAACTGGTACACCTTGGTCTCCAAGTTCATCACCACGGCCCCGGCAACCTGTCCTTTATCGTCCACCACCAATTCGACAGCGGGCGCGAACTCGATGACGTGGATATCGTCTTCTCGGTTGCGCACCTCGTCTCGCAGCGTGCGCATAATCTCAGCCCCGCTATAGTCCCGCGCCGAGTGCATCCGCTTGCGGCTGGTGCCACCGCCATGCTCCTCCATCATCGACCCGTCGGGCTCCTTGTCGAACATCATCCCTAGGTCTTCTAGCCACTTGACGACGATAGGCGCGTCCACCACCAGTGCTTCGACCAGTTCCGGCAGATTGGTAAAGTGACCACCTCCAATGACGTCCAAATAGTGAATGGCGGGGCTGTCCTCTGCCCGGTCGGCGGCCTGGATACCGCCCTGGGCCATCATCGTGTTGGCGTCGCCAAAGCGCAATTTGGTCACTATGATCACCTTGGCACCATTCTCCTGGGCCAGGAGAGCCGCCGACGCCCCCGCCCCACCCCCACCGATGATCAACACATCGGTCTCGAGCACGGGCGCGCTCAGGTCAAAATCCGGCCCGATGTGGGGCCGTCCTTCGATGACACGGGCCAACTCGATGGGCATGCGCTGCCCCTTGCTAACCCCTATCCGAACGGCGTGAAAGGTCTCATCCTTATAGTCAGGATGAAAAGCCTCCAAAATAGCCCGCCGCTCTTCCAAACTCATCGCTGGATAGGTTTCCTGTATCCGTCGGGTGCGAGTGGCCTCAACTTTGCGAATAGATTCCTGCATTTCAGGCGGATAACCGCTCATTATTTCCTCCGTAACTCGTAGACTCGTATCTACTTGGGTTCAATGTCGCGCGCTTTGTATCGCGCGGTCAGTTCTTCTTTGCTGAGGCTCTTGAGCTCTTCCATCTCGGCATCGAATTTACCAGCCTCGATCTCGTCCAGCCGATCTTGCAAATGCTCTGATCGAGCCGCCAGATAGCGCCCGTAAAGCCGGCGGGCCAGGATGGCAATATTGTACTGGGCCTCTTCAGCCGGGCAGCGAGCGGCGCACAGTCCGCACATGATGCAGTCGAACGACAGGTCCGCCATCCGGGCAACATCACCTCGCATTCCGGCCGCCATATAGGTGCGCACATCGATCTCCTGAGGGCACGCCTTGGTGCAAGCCCCGCAACCCAAGCAGCGCAACACTTCTGGATACGTGGCGAACAAAGTCGTCGCTGTCGGCTCTAGCTCAGTGATGTCGTAAACAGAGCGTGGCGCCGGGAAAAACGGTATCTGCGCCAGATACATCCCTGGCTGCACCACCGTCTGGCAAGCCAATCCAAAAAATAGCTTGGGGTCGCCCAAGACACGAAAAGCCGTCCCACACGCCCCACAAAAGCCGCCCCGACACCCCACACCACGAACTAGCTGATAGCCCGCGTATTCCATCGCCTTCATAATCGTCAATGTCGGCGGCACCATGTATTGTTTCCCCATAATATAGACGGGGATCAATTCATCCTCCGACTGCGAGTCGTCGACCGACGGCAAATCGTCGGCAGTTACTTTAGGTTGTTTCTCAGTCGCCATAGTTCTCCTCTACTCCTCTCCGACCTCCATCCACTCATCCTCGCGGAAGGTGACCAATGGCAGAGGCTCTTTAACGCTCTTACCGGGCACATATTCGAACACATCCTGAACCTGTTGCCCGACGGCCCGAAAGACCTGACCGACCGGCAAATCCGCCGGACAAGCGCTGGCGCACATTCCGCAGCCGATGCAAGAAAGCGCCATGTGGTTGAGGCGAGTCAGGTGGAAGAGCGTAGTATCCGCCGGGAGCCGGTACGCTCCCTTGCGATTCGCCCAATTCATATATTGAGCCGGTTCGTGTTCAAAGACCGGGCTCTTGAACAAGCACGTCTTGCAGTAGCAGATGGGGCAGACAGTCATACAATTGTGGCAGCGTACACAGGCCGCAAAGACCCCTTCGGTACCCTCTTGCTCAAGCTGCTCACGAATCTTGGCAAAACGCGCGTCGCGCACCTCGGTGCGAGCCGCGACTATTTTACCCACCACCTCTGTCCGTCCTTTGTCTTCTTCAACCGCTGCCATTTCCAGCTTTTCCACTACAAGCGAAGCGACGTCGTCAGACAGATTCACAGGGATGCCCGATGCCAAGTCCGCGCCAAAGAGTTCCAACGCGATATCAGCCTCCTCAACGTGCGGCTTTTCGCATATTTGGCAAGCGTCGCGCAAAAGGACTTCATCCTCAGTGGACAGATCGCCGCTCTTGGCTGCGTCCAGCAATGCCGTCATGTCCACACCAGCATCGCTGTACATCGCAGTGTAGACCGGCACATCGTAGGAACCTATGCAATCAACGCCAATAGTCACCATGTCGTCCAGGCTGGCTTGCTGGAGCTTGACCAATTCGACTAACGCTCGCAGCTCGCACGGACGCAGCACCGCGCCAATACGCCCCCGAGGCTCACGGACCGAGACTTGGCCCGCCACGCGCGCCGCGTTCAATCCCATCACTGGAGCCAACGGATTCGCCGCATCCAGCAGATTGGGATCAGACACCAACGCCGGTGTGACCGTGCCCGCGGGCGTTTCCATCGGCACCAACAGCGCGTCCACCACATCGGTCTCTAACAACTGCTTGAGAAAGCCGCGCACGGCACCCAGCGTGTCATTATTCTCAACAGAAATCACAGTTCTCATTCCATCTCCCTCATCAATTGTTCATTGATTCATTGTTAATTGTCAAACCGCCCATTTTTGGCGCATCGGGTTCGGTCCCTTGTCCTTCAGCGCCGACGTCATCTGCGTGACCACATCAGCAAAACGCGCTCCCTCGCTGGCACTGATCCAACGCAGCCAGACCCGCTCCTCATCATAGCCCGAATTCTTGAGGATCTCTTTGAGCGCAATAATGCGCCGCCGGGCCTTGTAATTCCCCGATTGATAGTGACAGTCGCCTGGGTGACAGCCGCCGATGAGGACGCCGTCGGCGCCATCCAAAAGCGGCTTGAGTACATAAGTCGGGTCCACCGATCCGGAGCACATCAAACGAATGATGCGCACGTTGGGCGGATACTGAATACGCGATGTACCCGCCAGGTCGGCACCCGTGTACGTGCACCAGTTGCACAAAAAGGCGACGATCTTGGGTTCGAAATTGTCTGCCATATAGCCCCCTTAAAAGTTGATTAACTCGATCAAAATCATAAAGCTTTTCAGCTTAATAAATTTTACACACCCACCAAAGCATCTACCTGAGCCAAAATCTGTTCCGGGGTGAACTGTTGCAATCGAATCGCCTTAGAAGGACAAGTGACGGCGCAGGCACCGCATCCCTTGCAAAGCACCGCATTGATCCGCGAAACGCCCCTCATCAAATCGAGGCCCGGCGCGCCGTACGGGCACACATCCACGCACATCCCACACCCGGCGCAAAAATCCGGGTCCGCCACCGCCGTGGCCGACTCGACTGGCACCACGCCCCGCAACAGAGGAATGAGCGCCGAAGAGGCAGCAGCCTTGGCCTGGGCGACAGTGTCGGGGATATCCTTGGGTCCCTGGCAGCATCCGGCCAAAAAGACGCCGTTCACGGCCGTGTCTACGGGCCGCAGCTTGGGATGCAGTTCCAGGAAGAAACCGTCTCCCGAGCGCGGGAGTTTAAGCAAGGTGGAGAGATCGGCCACGTCGGCACGCGGCTCCATTCCAACCGCCAGCACCACCAAATCGGCCTCAAAATCAATCGGTTGGCCCAGCAATGTATCCTCTCCCACCAATATTACCCGGTCAGCACCTCGTTTGAGATAGATTTCCGAAATGTTTCCCTTTCGATAACGTATGCCCTTGGCTCGCGTATCGTCATAGAACTCTTCGGCCCCTTTGCCAAAGGTGCGCACGTCCATATAAAAGACCGTCACATCAGCACTGGGCAAAAGGTCCTTCACCAAATGAGACTGCTTGGCAGTATACATGCAGCACACCCGCGAGCAATACTCATTGCCCAACTGCTTGTCCCGCGATCCCACGCACTGGATAAAGGCCACGCTCTTTGGTTTGCGCCCGTCCACGGTCAGGTCACCCTCAGCCAGACGCTGTTCCAATTCCAACGACGTGATGACGTTAGGATACTGTCCATAACCCAACTCGGGTTTGCGATGCGGATCAAAAACATCATAGCCAGTGGCAATAATGATAGAGCCTACTAAAAGCTTTTGAGACGTTCCCGCAACCTCAACCTCGAAATTCCCCACGTACCCTTCCACATCCGCTACCAAGGAATTCAGCAAAACTGTGATATTGGAATGTGCCTGGACACGCTCGACCAACGGTCCCAGCAATTCGGGCACAGATTCAAGCGTCGGAAACGTGCGGTTGAGGTCCGCCAGCCGCCCGCCCAGGTGATCGCTCTTTTCCACCAAATAAACGGGGAAACCAGCATCAGCCACGTCGAGGGCAGCCATCATTCCCGCCACCCCGCCACCGACAACGACCGCACCCGGCGTAACCCCGACCTCTCGTGCCTCCAACGGCTCCAACAGAGCCGCCTTGGCTACTACCGACGCAGTCAACCACTTGGCTTTTTCCGTCGCCTCCCCCCGGTCGCTATGCACCCACGAGCACCGCCCGCGGATGTTGGCCATCTCTCGACAGTAGGGGTTCATCCCCACCTGCTGTGCCGCTCCCCTGAAAGTCGGTTCGTGCATCCGAGGCGAACAAGACGCCACCACCACACTGTCCAGTCCCAATTCCTCGATGTCTTGCTGAATCAGTCCCTGGCCCGGATCAGAGCACATGTACAGATAATGGCGGGCCACAGCGACGCCCGGTAGGGTCTCTGCAAACGCTCTGACCTGCTCCACGTCCACGGTAGACGCAATGTTCACGCCACAGTGACAAATATATACACCAACGCGAGGTTGTGATCCCATATCCTAGTCCTCTTCAAGCGCCAGGTTCACGAGTTCCATAATATCCATTACCTGCATCGCCTGACGGTCGCCATCGGCCTCGTCCAATCCCTGGACCTTGACCGCGTCCTCCAACGTCAGCAGGCAGAACGGACAGGCAACGGCCAAAATATCCGCCCCCGTCTCGACCGCTTCCTGCACCCGCTGGAAGGCCAGCCGCTCCTCCAAATTCGTCCCCTCGGCCCACATCCGCCCGCCGCCGCCCTCACAGCACAGGCTGCGCTCGCGGCTGCGGTCCATCTCTACAAACTCGAGGCCGGGGATCGCCTGGATGATGGCGCGCGGCTCGTCAAAGATGTGATTCTGCTTACCCAGGAAACAAGGATCATGGTAAGTGACTTTTTTCTTGACCTCTTTCGACAACCCCAATTTCCCTTGTTCAATCAATGCGGCGATCACCTGTGTGTAATGCAAGACCTCCATATCGTCCAGGCCGTACTCGTGCTTGAAAGTATTAAAGCAGTGCGGAGACACCGTCACCATCTGGCTCGCACCCACGCTGCGGATCAACTCGCCGTTCTCCTCGACCAGCATCTCGAACAGCCCCATCTCGCCCATGCGCTTGATCTCGTTGCCGCAACAGCTCTCCTCGGTGCCCAGCGTGCCATAGTCCAGGCCGGTCGCTGCAAAAATCTTGGCCAACGCCTGAGTGACGATGTGTATGCGCGGGTCATACGCCGGGGTGCATCCGACATAATAGAGCAACTCGCACCCTTCCTGCGCGGGCTTGGGCTGCGTGCCGTTTACCCAAGTAGCTCGGTCCTCCCGCGCCATACCGGTCGGGTTCCCCTGGCGGAAAGCGCCCATCAACGCCGCCCCGATGGTCTCCGGGATACGTCCGCCTTCGACCAATTCGCCCCGCAACTCAATAATGAGGTCCGCCGGGCGCACATCCTTGGGGCACCGCTCGACACAGGTGAAACAGCACGTGCAATCCCATAGCTCTTCATGCGCGCTCACATCCAGGTCTCGCTCCACCAACATGTGATAAATCAACTGGCGGATGTTCAATGTCGTCTTGCGCGCCACCGGGCAACCGCCGGTGCACTTGCCACATTGGATACATCCAAAGAGTTCTAGTTGCTCAGTCATCGACTTTGTCTTCAATGTCGTCCTCCTAAACACGTGTTACGCATCGATATTACGTATCACTCCCCTTGTCATTCGTCGCTGGCTACTTTCCGCTGACGCCGTGCCAATACCCCCAGCGCCGATGAAGCCGCCGCCTTCGCGTGAGCAACGGTGTCCGGGATATCCTTCGGCCCCTGCCCACTGCCTGCCAGGAAAACCCCCTCCACCAACGTGTCCGCCGGACGGAACTTGGCGTGTGCTTCCTGGAAAAAGCCATCCGGGGAAAGCTCCAGCCCCAATTGCTCCGCTACCTCTGGCGCATCGGCCCGTGGCACAGCCGCTGTCGCCAGCACTACTAGGTCTGCCTCGACCTCGACCGGCTTGCCCAGCATCGTGTCCTCGGCCAAAACTACCAGTTTATCGCCGCGACGGTAAATCTCGGAAGGCTCACCGCGCCGGTATCTCACGTGCTCGTGCTTGACCCGGTCATAAAACTCTTCATAGCCCTTGCCAAAGGCCCGCACGTCCATATAAAAGACGGTGATGTTGGCCTTGGGAATTTTGTCCCGCACCAAGTGGGCGTGCTTGGCTGTGTACATGCAGCAGAAACGGGAGCAGTACGGCACACCGGTGTGCGAATCCCGCGAACCAACGCACTTGATGAACACCACATCCTTGGGTTCCTTGCCGTTGATCAAAATCTTGCCCATCGTCGGGCCAGAGGCAGACGACAGCCGCTCGAACTCGATACCCGTCATCACCTCCGGGTAGACGCCATAGCCAAACTCGGGCTTGATCTGCGGGTCCATCAAGTCATAGCCGGTGGCGACAATGACGGCGTCCACCTCAACGTCGATGAACTCGTCCTCCTGCTCGTAAACGATGGCATCCGCCTCGCAGAAAACCTCGCAGGTGCCACACTGCCCCAACGTGTAATGCAGGCAGTGCTCGCGGTCGATGACGGGTATCTTGGGCACGGCCTGGGGGAATGGAATATAAACGTTGCCCCGTTTCGAGATGCCCATATCGAACTCGGACAGCAGCGGGCGCGGCTCCTTGTCGGTGATGTCCTCCAGCTTGATGGCCCCCGTTGGGCAGATAAAGGCGCAGGCTCCGCAGGCGATACAATCATCGGAGAACTTGAAAAAGGGCGGTCCTACCTGTCGATCCCCGCCGCGCCCGACAAAGCTGATGGCACTCTGGCCGATCAATTCCTTGCACATCCGCACGCACAGCCCGCACAGATAGCACAGCTCTTCTTCTGCGCCAAGTTCAAAGCGCGCCTCGGTTACCCCCATACTGGCGGCAATTTCCCGCACCTCGGGTGAGCCAGGACAACGCGCCAGCAGCAACTCGGCCAGTAGTTGGCGTCCTTTTAATACTTTTTCCGACGCCGTCCGCACCTCCATCTCCCAACGGATCGGATAGTTGCAGGCTGTCACCAGCCGCGACCAGTCGCCGGATATGACCTCTACGGTGCAAATACGGCACACGCCATAAGGTTCCAGCGCGGGATGGTGGCAGAGCGTGGGAATGTCTATCCCCAAGCGCTGTGCTGCTTCTAGAACGGTCGTTTCCTTCTCAACTTCTAGGGACTGTCCGTCAATGATAACTGGTATCATAGTCAATCTCCCCTACTGCACCAGGACAGCATCAAATTTACAGGTGTCCAAACAGACGCCGCATTGAATGCAGAGGTCTTGGTCTATGGTGTGCGCTTCTTTCTTCTCGCCCGTGATCGCTTTCTGCGGGCACTGGCGGGAGCAGGCTCGGCATCCCGTGCACTTTTCCGGGTCGATGGTGTACGTAATCAGCGCCTTGCACGCCGCCGCCGGACACTTGTGATCCTCAATGTGCGCCTCATATTCGTCACGGAAATAACGAATAGTAGAGAGTACGGGATTCGCCGCAGTCCTGCCCAGCGCGCACAGGGAGAACCCTTCGAGCAAGTCGCCCAATTCTTCCAGCAGAGCGATGTCGCCTTCCTGCCCCTTGCCGTCGCAGATACGGTTGAGGACCTCCAGGCTGCGCGTGATCCCTTCGCGACAGGGCGTGCATTTTCCGCACGACTCTTCGCGCAAAAAGTTGAGGAAATACCGGGCGAGGTCCACCATACAGGTTTGCTCGTCCATCACGATCATGCCGCCAGAACCCATCATCGAGCCGACCTTGGTCAATTCGTCAAAGTCCACCGGCATATCCAGCATACTTTCTGGGATGCAGCCACCCGACGGCCCGCCGGTCTGGATCGCTTTAAAAGTTTTGCCATCCGGGACGCCGCCACCAATGTCGAAAATGATCTCCCGTAGGGTGATGCCCATCGGCACTTCGACCAGGCCGGTGTTGTTGACCTTGCCCACCAAGGAGAAAATCTTGGTGCCCTTGCTGCCCTCGGTGCCGATGCCCGTATACCACTCTAAACCCTTGTTGATGATGTGAGGCACGTTCGCCCAGGTCTCGACGTTGTTGAGGGTGCTCGGCTTGTCCCACAGACCGCGCTCCACCGAACGCACGTACTTGGCACCCGGCTCCCCCACGTCTCCCTCCAGGGAACGCATCAGTGCGCTCGACTCGCCACAGACAAAAGCCCCTCCCCCCCGCGCGATACGAATGTCGAAATCAAAGCCTGACCCCAGGATGTTCTCGCCCAGCAGGCCGTAGGCCCGCATCGCTTCCATCGCCAACAGGATGTTTTCCAACGCCAGGGGATATTCGTGACGGATGTAAATGTACCCCTCGACTGGGCTTGCACCAGTCGAGCCGTGGTTGCCAATGGCATAGGCCCCGATCACCATCCCCTCCAACACGACGTGGGGATTCCCTTCCAGCGTGCTCCGGTTCATATACGCGCCGGGGTCGCCCTCGTCCGCGTTGCAGATGACATATTTTGGCTCGCCCTCCGCATTACGGCAGCTCTCCCACTTGCGTCCGGCGGGAAAACCTGCCCCCCCACGCCCCCGCAGCCCTGACTGTTTGATCACATCGATGACGTCTTCCGGCTGCATCGCGTGCAGTGTTTTGGACAATGCAGCATATCCATCACGGACGATATAGTCCCCAATGTCCGTGGGATCCATAAAGCCATTATCCCCCAAGATGAGGCGATTTTGCAGTTTGTAAAAGGGCACGTCGTGCTCGTAGACGATCTTTTCCCCCGTCTGAGGGTGTGCGTACAACAACCGGTCGATGATATTGCCCTGGACAATGGTCTCGGACACAACCTCCGGCACATCCTTGGGCTTGAGGCGTTGATAAAAGATGTCCTTGGGACGAATGACCACCAGTGGTCCCCGCTCGCAAAAGCCGTGACAGCCCGTGGCGCGAACATCCACCTGGTCAGCCAACCCTTGCTGCTCGATCTCTTCCCGAAAAGCGTCCGCCACCTGTTGGGCACCACTCGCCAAACAACCGGTGCCCGCGCAGATAGTGATGCACGTTTTATCGGGATCACGGGCAGCCACAAACATCTCCCGCAAGCGGTCCAAGTCCTGCGGGCTGCCAAGTTTTTCTACTCCCTGGTATTTGTCATTTCCCATTGTCTTTTCCATTGTCACTGTTCCGGAGTTTCTTGACCAAACGCACCGCCTTGGCCGCCGTCATCTGTCCGTGATACTCGCCGTCCACGACGATGACCGGCCCCAGGGCGCAGGCTCCCACACAGTTGACGGTCTCTAGTGTAAATTCCAGCTTTTCGTCCGTCTCGCCAGCCTGGATACCGATCTCACGTTCCAATGCGTCGATGATCTTGCCCGCACCCCGCACGTGACACGCCGTACCCGTGCAAACGTAAATCTGATGTTCACCCCGTGGCTCCAAGCTGAACGCCCGGTAGAACGTCGCCAGGCTGTACACCTTGGACGCTGGGATGTCCAACTGCTCGGCCACATAGCGCAGCGCGCCCTCTGGCAAATAGTTCACCTCTTCCTGCATGTCCTGCAAGACGGCGATGATGGCCGACGGGGCCCGCTCGTGTTGATCCAAAATACCGTCAATGACGGCTGCTTCTATTTCCAGTTCCAGACTCGATGCAGGTGCACTCAAGCCCATTGATTACTCCTTTTCACCTACGAGTTCTTCGATGTACGGCGCGTTACGCACGATGCAATGCTCGGTACAAACCCCGCACCCGGTGCACTTGTCCTCATCCACGCTGCGCGCCTTTTTGCGTATGCGGACCTGGAATCGGCCATCCGCACCCCGACCGCTACGGTCGGCCTTTACCCACTCCACCTCAGAATAGGTCAACAGTTTGATGTTTGGATGACGGCCCACGTCCACCATCTTGGGAGTCAGGATGCACGAGGAACAGTCCAAAGTCGGAAAGGTCTTGTCCAACTGGGACATCCGTCCCCCCACGCTCGGTTCCCGCTCGACCAGATACACCTGGTAGCCCGCGTCGGCGATGTCGAGCGCGGCTTGGATGCCGGCGATACCTGCTCCAATGATTAACGTTGCTGGTTTATGTTGCTCCGCTAAATTGTCCATACAACTTCTCCTACCGAGTCGGTAACGGGCGGAGGTCGCCTAATCCAACCTACACCACATCCAACATCGCGTACACCTGTCCCACCTCGATCCCCGTCTGATTGCTGGCCTTGTTCGGGCAAGCAACCACGCACGTCCCGCAGCCCTGGCACAGCACCTCGACCACCTCGGCGTGAGGCGCACCGGTCTCCATCACCCGCGCGCCAAATGGACAAACATCCACGCACAGGCCACACGCCGAGCAGCGCTTGGTGTTGACGCTGGCTACGGTGGGCACGGTCTCCAGCGTTGGCTTTGCCAACACCGTCGCCGCCCGCATCGCCGCACCTTGCGCCTGCGAGATCGTCTCGTCGGCAGCGCGAGGCGAATGGGCCAATCCGCACAAAAAGATGCCGCGCCGCTCAAAGTCCAGCGGTCGCATCTTGGGGTACTCTTCCTGGAAGAAACCGTTCTTGTCTACCGAGACATCCAGCACGTCGGCCAAGGCCTGATTGTCGTTCGGCTCGACGCCCGTGCTCAATACCAACAGCCCGGCGTCGATGACCATTTCCTGCCCCGTGATCGGTTCCTTCAATTTGACCGTCACACCGCCCCCGTTCGCCGACACCTGAGGCTTGTCGGGCAGCTCGTAGCGCACAAAGGTCACGCCCTGGCTGCGGGCCTCCCGATAGTAATCCTCGCGGAAACCATAGGTGCGCATCTCGCGGTAGAGGACAAGGACGTTTGCCTGTGGATTCTGCTCCTTGATCTTGAGCGCATTGGCAATCGCCTTGGAGCAGCATACACGGCTGCAATAAGGACGCTCTGGCTCCCGCGAACCCACACACTGAATCATCACTATGGTGTTCGGGATTTGGTTTCCAGAATCCGCGAGTCGGTGCTCCAACTCTCGCTGCGTGATGACTTGATCGTTCTGCCCGTAGAGATATTCGGTCGACACAACCTCGTGACCACCCGTGGCAACGATGACTGCACCGTGCTGCAACGTCTCCTTATTCTTCTTATCACCAGGACGCGCCACTGTGGTCGTAAACTGACCGGCCCATCCAGAGACATCCTCGACCTGAGTCTCACGATACACATTGATGCGCTCGTTGCCCTCCACACCCTCGACCAACGTTTGCAAAGACGCGGTGGGATCATCCTTTTCCGCCAGCGTATAGCGCAGCTCGCGCAACTGGCCGCCCAACTCGGCGGACTGTTCCACCAAATCGACCTCGTACCCCATCTCGGCCAGGTTCAGGGCCGCCGTCATCCCGGCCAATCCGCCGCCGACCACCAACGCTCGCTGGGTTACCTCGTCAGATGTTGGGAGCACGGGCTTGCGCAGGCGCGCGCTCGCCACACCCATTTCCACCAGGTCTTGGGCCTTGACGTTGGCCCCTGTCCCGTTTCCGTTCCCAGAGTGCGCCCAGGCAACCTCTCCACGCAGGTTGACCCGCTCCAACAAGCCAGGGTTCAGCCCCACCTCATTCATCATCTGAGCAAAAGCGGGCTCATAAAGGCGGGCCGAGCACCCGGCCAGAACCACCCGGTTCAGTTCGTGTTCGGCGACCGCCTGCTTGATCTGCTCCGCGCCGCCATTGAGACAGGCATTATCCAATGATTGCACCACTGCCACGTCCCGGAGTCCCTGCGAATGAGCGGTCAGCGCCTCCAGATCAACCACCTCGCCGATATCGCCCCGACAGTCACACAGGAAAACACCCACGCGGGGCCACGCTTCCGCCTCCCCTCCCTTCAGAGAGGGGTCGGGGGAGGGTAAACTTTCCACCACAGGTTCTCCCAACAAACGAGCGGCCTGGGCTGCCACCGCGGATGCCTCGACCACCGTTTCGGGAATATCCTTCGGCTCGCGGAACGCCCCGCCGACCAAAATGCCCGGCTGCGAACTCGCACTGGGCGCGAACGTGTCCGTCACACAAAAACCGTACGCGTTCATCTCGACGCCCAACGCCTGCCCCAACTGCCGGAATCCCACCGGCGGCGCAAAACCGACCGACAGCACCACCATGTCGAAATCCTCTTCCTTGATGTCGCCGCTTTCAGTCACGTAATTCAACATCAGGTTTCGCGTCTGTTGGTACTGGTGGACCGACGAAACCATACACCGCCGGTACGTCACACCGGGCAGCGACTCGACGCCGTCGAAATACTCGTCAAAGTCCTTGCCGTGCGCTCGAATGTCCATAAAATAGACGGTCACGTCCAGGTCGGGCTGAATTTTCTTGGCGACCGCCACCTGCTTGGCCGTGTACATACAACAGACCGAGGAACAGTACCCGCATTCGACCGAGTCATCCCGCGATCCAACGCATTGAATAAAGGCCACCCGGCGAGGTGTCTGCCCATCCGAGGGGCGCACGACGGTAGCCCCCGTAGAACCCGCGATGCTGACCATCCGCTCGAACTGAATGCTGCTCAACACGTTGTCATAGTGACCAAAACCGTACTCGCCTTTTAGACGCGCGTCAAACGGCTCAAAACCGGGGCTGAGAACAACCGCCCCCACGTTGATTTCGGCCTCGGTCCCCGCCATCTCCAACTCGACCGCCTGCGCGGGGCAAGCCTCGACGCACTTGCCGCAGCGGGTGCAATACTCCATATCAATGACGTATGCCGGAGGGATCGCCCGCACTGGCGGACGGTAGATCGCCTTTCCGCTGTCCAGGTCACCCTCGTACCGGTCGGGCCGCGCCTCTGGGCAAACCTGAGCGCAGAGCCCGCAGTTGTTGCACAGATCCACACGCACGTGGCGCGGCTTGTGGCGCACCGTCACGGTAAAATCACCTGCCTCCCCGGTCACACCCGCAACTTCAGAGTAGGGCAATATCTCAATGTTCTGGTGCAAGTCGCACTCGATGGACGGGCAATAGGCCGCCCGCCCAGGCAACATCAAGCAAAGCCCGCAGGAATTGGTAGGAAACGTCAGGTCCAACAGGTGCATCGAACCGCCGATGCCCGGCGCGGTATCTAACAAATAGACCTTGTGCCCCGCCTCGGCCAACAGCAGCGCCGACTGCATCCCACTGATACCGGCTCCAACGATCAAAACGGATTGATTTGAGTGCATTTCTTTGCTATCGGTCATAATTCCTCACGTATTATATGTCCAAGTTTGTTATCTGAAACTGATCTGTCTTTCCACTGCCCTTTTGGCAGCAACATACGCATCCGCTCGACAATTGCTACTTTATCTTCCCAAGACAATGCCGCCAGTATGCGTCTTTGCCGTAACTTGGCCGACAGAATATCAGAAATATCGGGATAAACCCGTTCCACAACCCTGCTCCTATCCATCTACTGTGTTCAGAAATCGTTGTTGAAAGCTTTCCCACTGCACCGTTAAATCATGGCGCAAAACAATATCATCCAAAACAGATTGATTGATTACACTGTGCTCGAAAAACTGGATCAAGCGAGCGTGATCCTTTGGACGCCCCGTCTCTAACATGACGGCGGCCAAGTATTCTGCGCTCAAAACACGGGTGGATGTTGAGCCAAACTCAACGTCAAGAGATTGATCCAAGGCTTCTTCTATCAACTCGTTATACACGGGCAAAAACTGCACCGGCCAACCTTCGATGACAACGCTCTCTCCCTGCGGCACATAACCATCCTGAGCAAGACGAGTGTAAATTGGCGTAATCAAAACAAGTCCCGATAGAGATGGTAAATAAGAATCCGCAGGCAGCACCACAAAAATATCGAGATCAAAAGTCTGAATCGGCTCTATGTACCGCGTCGCCGCAATCGCGCCACCGATCGCATAGCGCCCAATAACGCCATCCTTCTCTAATTGATTGATAACTGCCAATGTCTTTTCCATCGTGTAAACACCGAAAATAGTTCAACGGATAATCAATATCAAAGCAGATTCCGCTCTTTGAGCAACGGACGCGGGTCAATAGTGTGCTTGCCAAACATCTTGCCAGCGTCAGACCAACCAAAGGCCAGCGCTACCAACTCGGTAAAGTACAAGACCGGCAGCTTTTTGGACGCCTCTGCCCGCGCGTCCAAGTTGATCTGACAAATGCCGCAGGCAGCAGCGATGCAGTCCGCCCCGGCCTCGATAGCCCCTTCGACGAGCTTGGTCGACAGGTCCGTGACCACCGCGCCCATCGGAAAGGTCATACTCGCCCCGCAGCAATCGACCTTGTACGACCAATCCACGGGCGTCGCGCCCACAGCCTCGATCAGATCGTCCATCGCCGTGGGGTGCTCAGGATCGTCCCACCCCGTCTTTTCTGGGGGACGCACCAAGACACAGCCATAGTACGACGCCACCTTTAACCCCTTTAGGGGCTTGGTCACCTTGGCCTTGAATGTCTCAATATCCAGATCGTTTCTAAAGACGTCCAGAATATGGCGGGGGCGTCCCTGACCCTTGTACTCAAAGCCCAGCAGCCCCTCCATCTTTTGCCGCCATTTCTCATCCTCGCGAAAGGCGTTATCGGCGGACATGCTGTTCTGGTAACAGGCCGGGCAGGGGATGACGACGTCCAATCCTGCTTCCTGAGCCAACGCCACGTTGCGCCCCGGCAACGACAGCGACAGCTCGTGATTGAGGCTGTGCGCCGACGAAGCCCCGCAACAACTCCAATCCTCCAGATCCAACAATTCGATTCCCACAGCTTTGCAGACGACCCTGGAGGAATGGTCAAACTCGATCGACGTTCCCTCCGCCGTGCAGCCGGGGTAGTATGAATACTTGATCGCCTCACTCGGATGTTTGTTATCCGCTCTCACGGGCAGCCTCCTCGTACAACTTTTTCACCTCTTCCATTCGCTTGACCCGCTCCGGTATGAGCCCAAACTTGCCTTTGAAAAAGATACCCGCGCCCATCTTGATATCGGGGATCAAGCCACGGAACAGAGCCTCGGGACCTCCTTGGAAAAAGCTCAAAGCTTTGAACTCGGCCACCAACCCCACCTCGTACACCCGCCCCAACAGCTTGATGTTGTCGAGAAAAGCACGGTGCAGCGCGTAAATGGCTGGTTCTGGCTTGTACTCGCCCGCCTGCGCCATCTGCCGCAGCACGTCCATCACCGGGGCCAACCGGATGTGATTCGGGCAGCGAGTGCCGCACGTCTCGCAGGCCACGCACATCCAGATCGCCTTGCTGCCAAGCACCTGATCCTTTTGGCCCAACTGGATCATGCGCAACAACTGGGCTGGCTTGTAGTCCATCGCGTACGCCGTCGGGCAACCGGCCGTGCATTTTTGGCAATAATAACACCCATGAACATCCTCGCCGCTATGCTCTCGCACAGCGTCTTTGAACGTGAGATCGACCTCAGCCGCTTTACCTACGGCAATCGTCATTGTTTCCTCCCACAACTAGAACTCTCCTGAATGATCCACCAGCCGAAAGACCAAGACCGCCATATCCAGGGTCTCGTCGTTGCCGGTGATAAAATAGTCGCTCAACGTCACCTCGTGCTGGAATCCCAAGTCCTGGAAAGCCTTGATCACCCGGCCCTGAGTCGTCACGATCTCGGTATACATCTGCTGCAAACCCACACGACGGCCAATTTCGATCAGAGTACGCAGCATCAACGTGCCGATACCCTGGCGGCGATAGGATCGATCGAGAAAAATACGCACCCAGGCCAAATGGCGATGATAGCGCTCCCGAAAGTGCAGGGTCGCGTCGCCCACGATCTTGTCGTCCACAACTGCGACCAGGGGAAAGACCTTTTCCAGGTTCAGGTTATCCACCCACCCCTCGACTACAGCCGGATCGCCCGCGTCATCTCGAAAATACCCCAGATCCTGTTTAGAGGCCCGAGCAAAGAGATCAACCAGATCCCCTTTATCCTCTTTAGACAGTGGGCGCAACAATAGCCGGGCGCCACTGGGCAGCGTCTTGACCTTGCGATAACGCGCCAACTGTTCCCATATATCTCCCATCTCGACCTCCTTTCCTCGACTTGCGTTGTTTCTGAACAACGCCCAACTCTACCAACTGATCACGTCGGCCATCGCCAAAATCTGTTCTACCGACCAATTATGTATCTGGCCTGCTTTGTTGGGGCAGGCCACCACGCAAGCTCCGCAATTCTGGCACAGCGCTGCGTTGATCGTGATGACGCCGCGCAATGGATCAACCGCCCGCGCATCGTAGGGGCACGCTCCCACGCACACGCCGCACCCAGAGCACAACTCTTCGACGACATACGCCACGGTCGGCTCTTGAATCATCTCATCGTGAGAAAAGAGTTGTAGCACTTTGGCCGCCGCGCCCGAGGCCTGAGACACCGTCTCTGGGATGTCCTTTGGCCCTTGCACCGCTCCGGCCAGATAAATCCCCGCCGTCAAGCTTTCGACCGGACGCAGCTTGGGATGCGCCTCGTTGAAAAAGTTATTCTGGTCGATGCCCACCCGCAGCGTTTGAGCCAATTCTGGCGCGTCAGGATCGGGCGCCATCGGCGTTGCCAGCACCACCAAATCAGCGGCTACTTCCACCGTCTGGCCGCTCAACGTGTCAGCACCCCATACGATCGTTTTTTCTCCGTGCCGAAAAACTTTGCTCACCTTGCCCCGCAGGTACAGGATGTCCTGTTCCTCCATCGCTCGCTGGACGAATTCGTCATACCCCTTGCCAGCCGAGCGAATGTCAATGTAGAAAACGTACGCCTGGCCTTCTGGCACGCGCTCCTTGAACAAAGTCGCTTGCTTGGCAACGTACATACAGCACACCTTGGAGCAGTAAGGCACACCGCGCTCCGGATCACGGGAGCCGGCGCATTGGACGAACACCACCTCGCGGGGAACCTTGCCATCAGAAGGACGCTTGGGGACAGCACCGTTTTGCAGCATATTTTCGAACGTCAGTCCATCCACTGCATCGGGAATCAGTCCGCCGCCGTACTCTGGCAGCCGTTCCTGCGGGTATGGAGACCAACCCGTAGTCACGATGATCGCGCCCACGCTCTGACTTGTTTCCTCGCCTACTTGTGTACCCGCTATCTCTACCTCGAAATTCCCCACATACCCTTCGACTTTTTGCACCTGTGCGCTCGTCAATACCCGGATATTGGGATGGTTGAGCACTTGATCGACCTTATCCTGCAAAAGGCCCGGCGCAGCATCGAAATTGAGATACGTGCCGCTGAGTTGTGCCATCCTGCCGCCCAAGTGGTCTTCCCGCTCGACCAGAACCACCGGATAGCCCGCGTCGGCGATATCCAACGCAACCTGCATACCGGCGACTCCGCCGCCAACGACCATCGCGCGCTTGGTCAACGGCATGCTGAAAGGCTCCAATTCCTCATCTAGCGAGGCTCGTTCCACGAGGGTCTGTACAACCTGGAGCGCCTTTTCCGTAGCAGAATCTGGATCCTGTTGGTGAACCCACGAACACTGCTCGCGGATATTGGCGATTTCGCACCGGTAAGGATTCATCCCCGCTCCCGATGCCGTCCCTCGAAAAGTTTTTTCGTGCATCGCCGGAGAGCAAGCGGCTACCACCACGCCGTCCAGGTCGCGCTTTTGAATCGCGTCCCTCAGCAAGCGCTGCCCCGGTTCGGAGCACATGTACGTGTAATCCTTGGAATAGACGACATCTGGGTGCTCGCGAATCTCTTTGGTGACCCCTTTGACGTCTACCGTACCCGCGATATTGACACCACAATGACAAATAAATACTCCGATTCGACTCATTTACTACGCCTCATTCACCGCGCGCGTCTGGGCAGCCCCGAACATTGTCAACACTTTGGCAGAAGCTCCCGATGCCTGCGCCACCGTCTCTGGAATGTCCCTCGGACCAAGGCCCACACCGGCCAAAAACACGCCCGCCATCTGGCTCTCCACCGGCGACATCTCTGTATTTGATGAAATGTAAAAGCCGGATTCGTCCACATCGATGCCCAGCATATCGGCGACCCGGCGACTCTTTCCATGGGATACAATCGCCGCAGCCACGACCACCATATCAGCCGCAATCTCTATCTTTTGATTGGTCAGCGTATCCGCGCCCCACACCATCAACTTGCCATTCTGTGGAAAAACTTTGGACACACGTCCCCGAATGTAAATCGTCCGCTCTTCCTCCATCGCCCGTGTGACAAATTCTTCATAGCCCTTGCCACCAGCCCGGACGTCCATATAGAACACGTACACCTGTCCTTCGTGGACGCGATGCTTGTAGAGGATGGCATGCTTGGCGGTGTACATGCAGCAGATCTTGGAGCAGTATGGCACACCGTGTTCTGGGTTACGCGAGCCCGCGCACTGGATAAAGACAATCTCCTTGGGCACTGTGTCATCCGAGGGACGGCGCACCTCGCCCCCGGTCGGCCCGGAGGCGGAAAGCAGCCGCTCGAATTCCAAACCATTGAGTACATCCGGGTGCGAGCCATAGCCATAGGCCTGCACCGCCTCTTCCGCGTACAGGTCGTAGCCCGTGGCGACGACGATGGCTCCTACCTCGACCTCTAGGGTTTCGGGTTCCATATCATAGTCGATGGCCTGAATCCTGCACCGTCCCGCACATTTGCCGCAGTCTGTGCAAGCGTCCCGGTCCAGCCGGTAGACCGCCGGTACTGCCTGCGGCGAGGGGATATAGATCGCGCTGCGTTCGGCCAACCCACAATTAAACTCGCTGGGCACTCGAACCTCGCAAACCTTGGCACAGGCACCGCACGCCGTGCATTTCGTCTCGTCCACGTAACGGGGGTGGCGCAGAATCTGTACCCGAAAATCGCCCGCTTGACCTTCCACAGCCGTGACTTCGCTGAGGGTGAGCAAGCGGATTTTGCCGTGCTGCCCCACCTCAACCATACGTGGAGTCATAATGCACTGGGAACAGTCCAGCGTCGGAAAGGTCTCAGAGAGTTGCGCCATGTGCCCACCGATGGCCGGTCCTTTCTCGACCAGGATGACCTCATAGCCGCTATTGGCAATGTCCAGAGCGGCCTGCATCCCGCTGATTCCAGCGCCGATTACTAACGCCCGATAGTTCATAGTCATCAGTCGTTAGCCACCCCTTGTGGCACCGTTTGCTGACAGATGGTAGCTGGCAGCGGGTCCACGTAATGATCCTCTATACCCCAGTCTTCCTCCGGCAACCCCAGCGCCATCGCCACCAGTTGAGTAAAATAGAGCACGGGAATCTCGTTACCCGTTCGTCCGGCTTCCGTCTCCCGTTGCGGATACTCGAGGTTAAATTGACACAATGGGCAAGCGGTGATGATAGCCTCCGCGCCGTGCTCCCGCGCCGAGGTCACAATGTCCTGAGAAATCTTTTCTGGCACCTTCGGCTCTTTGACGATCAAATAAGAACCGCAGCACTCGACACTGTAGGGAAAGTCCACTGGTTCGGCTCCCAATGCCCGCATCAAATCGTGCAGAATGGTCGGATTCTCTGGATCATCCAGACCGATCTCCTCGTAGGGGCGTAAAAGCAGGCAGCCATAATAGGGGGCAACCTTTAACCCTTCCAACGGACGGGTGACTCGCTCGGCCAGCGCCTCCCAACCCAAATCGTCCCGCAGCAACTCCAAAAAATGCGCGACGTGTACCTCCCCCTTGTATTCCTGCTCGGTAAACCAGTTGATGCGCTCCAACATCTCCGGGTCGCGTCCCAACAATGCCTGGGAACGCCGGAGTACGTTAAAGCAGATGGCGCACATTGTGGCTACGCGATCGCCCGCCTGCTGCGCTTGGTAAAGTATGCGCGTCGGGGCGATCAAGGCCATCGAATCATCCACCATTAATGGGAACGTCGCCCCACAACACTGCCACTCGGACAGTTCTTCCAATTCCATGTCCAACGCCGCTGCCACAGCTCGCCCGGAGCGGTCGTATCCTTTTGCTTTTGTAGAGAGTGTACAACCTGGATAATAAGGAATGCTCATTCCATCTCCCAGAAAACGTGTTACTTGATATACTTTCTGAACCCACCGATAATGGCCAGTTGCGGCAACTCGCGCACCAACTCGGGTGGGAGCGCGTCCAAGTCTAGCTTTGCCACACCTTTGCGCAGCGCGATCTGGCGCAGCGCCTCCATCAACCGGGGCAAATCGACTCCCTTGGGACAACGCGCGACGCAGGTTAGGCAAGAGGCACAAATCCAAATGGTGGACGGACCGCCGCGATCAGTATCCTCCAACACTTCTTCCATCCCCAGTTGCGCCATACGGATGACTTGGCTGGGCAGAATATCCATCTCTCCCGCGATCGGGCAACCGGCACTGCACTTGCCGCACTGATTGCACGCCAGCAAATCCTGACCGCTGATCTCTTCCACCTGGGATACGAATGGACCGCGCACCTTGTCAATCGAGATTTTAACTCGCATACAGCCTCCTGCTTGGGAAAAGTAGACGCGGATTGTAGCAACCCGCGTCTACTTGTGTTCCCTAGTCAATCAACCCAGCAGCTCGCTTGGCTCCTGCGAGCGTGTTCCACATCAGCATTGCGATGGTCATCGGCCCCACCCCACCTGGTGCGGGTGTCAGGTGCCCAGCTACCTCGTTGACCTCGTCAAAGTCCACGTCACCCACCAGCTTGTACTTGCGGAACAGGGAAATCACTTCACAGTTCTGCATATCCGCAGGCTCATGCCCTTTCAGATAAGCCTTTTCACCAGTCACACAGTACGTGCCCATCTTTCGACGGCCACCCTTTTCCGACTCGTCCTTGCGATGAGCGATAAAGGTCTCACCCGTGGTGGCACAGGTCCATTCCTTATCGGCCGGGTGCTCGACCCATACCCGGTTGATGCCGACATCAATGACTGCTGCGCCGGGCTTGACCCAATCTCCCTTGACCATCTCGGGCCGTCCCACAGCTGCGATGAGAATATCGGCCTGGCGGCAGGTAGCGGCCAAGTCTTGTGTGCGCGAATGGCAAATGGTGATCGTGGCATTTCGATGCAACAGCAACATCGAAACCGGCAGACCGACTATGTTGCTACGGCCCAGAATCACCGCATCTTTGCCGCCGATCTCTACGCCAGAGCGCACCAGCAACTCGACAGAGCCAGCAGGTGTACAGGGCACAAACAGAGGCTTGCGCCCCTTCATCGAAAGCCGTCCAATGTTGATCGGATGAAAGCCATCCACATCCTTCTCCAGGCTGACGAGGCTCAGGACCTTTTCCTCATCCAGATGCTTGGGCAAGGGAAGCTGAACCAAAATGCCGTGAATAGTGGGATCTTGGTTCAGCCGCTTCACCAGCGCCTCGACCTCCTCTTGAGACACATCGTCAGGCAGGTGCTCGCCAACAGAGTGAAAGCCGCACTTGGTGCACGTCTTTTGTTTGGACCGGACGTAGGCCTGCGAGGCAGGGTCCTCACCCACCAGCACCGTTGCCAGACCTGGTGTGACGCCCTTTTCCTTTAGCTCTGCCACCTCAGCCTGGATTTCCTCGTAAATCTGATCCGCTATTGCCTTACCGTCAATTAGTTGTGCTGTCATATCTCTATCCTTTCGAGAAACCAGGTTTCCGACTTATATACGCAAGTACGAATCTGTATAGATCACCTTGTTCAGGAGCACCTGCACCGTTTTCCATACCTCTGCCTGCTGCGGGTCCGACATATCCACGTCCTCAGGCTGCAATTCCTCCATCGCCTCCACCCGGTCATAGAGCTTGAGCAGCAGCTTGTTGAGCGCCGTGCTCTCGTCCCGATCCTCGACTATGCGGATCCATTCCATCAACTCTTTGTCCAGTGGGTCAGCGATGACCATATCAATGCCAGCCCCCATCAACATGATCATATAGGTCTGGTTGAGCAATGGACGCATCGCGTGGGGAACAGCGTTCGACACGTTGGACAAACCGGCATTGGTCAGCGGGGGCGGATCCCACGCAAACTTGATCGTGCGCACCGCCTCGATGCATTCCGGGCAATATTCCTGGCAACCGGAGACGGTCAATGCCAGGGGGTCGATGATCAGGTCAGGAATTGGGAAATCGAGCTCCAACATGTGCGGAATCAAGGTCTCCAGTGCAATACCCACCCGCTCGTCAGCACCGACCGGGATCATACCCTCAGCCATCGTCAGCGCGACCAGCTTTGTGTTGTACTTTTTGGCCAAGGGGGGTACGCTCGCCAATCGTTCCGCCCGCGCATCGGTCGAGTTGATAATGGGCTGTGCCTTGGACACCGTCTTGCAAGCTGCCTCGATAGCAGCCAGGTTGGTGGTATCAAATACCAACGGCACGTCCACCACTTTCTCAACAACCTCAACCAGCCAGGGCAAAATCTCGTGCCCGCGCTTCTTTTGAGGGCCAATGTTGAGATCTACCGCGCTTGCCCCGGCCTCTACCATCTGCACCGCCAGGTCCTGGAAGAACTTTTCATCCTTCTCAGCAACCGCTGCCTTGACCTTGGGCGAGATGATGTGTATGTTTTCACCAATTATGTACACTTTTATTACCTCCTTAGGTTCTGTTAAATATTGGTAGATTGAAACCTACAAAACAATGGGCCAATCTACCCTTTTACCAATATCTTTTGTGCTGTTTCACAAACAGCTTGATATACGGATGTCTCGACTGGCAGTTCTACTAATGGACGGCCAGAGAATTCAAACTCGGCCATCTCTAGATCATCGGGTATTGTGTTCAACAACTCTAGCCCTGTTTCCTCGATCGCCTGGGCCAATGGTGCGGGCATCTCATCCCGCAGCCGGTTGACGATCAAATAAACACGCCCCACCCCAATCTTTAACCCTGGCACCATATCCGCCATATGCTTTGCCGTGGCAATCCCTCGGTGTGTGGGGTCGGTCACCAGCAACAATACGTCCACATCGCGGGTGGTACGGCGGCTGAGGTGTTCCATCCCGGCTTCATTGTCAATAACCACATATTCGTACTGTTTGCCGATCCGGTCCACGATCACCCGCAACATCTGGTTGGCCGCACAGTAGCAGCCAGGGCCTTCTGGACGGCCCATCACCAATAGGTCTACTTGATCCCCTTCCTCTATCGCCATCTGGACTTCATAGTCCAGGTACTCTTGCTTGCTCATCCCACCGGGCATCGAACCGGCTAACGCACCGCTGGACTGTACCTGGCCGAGCATATCCTCGCGAATGCCCCCGACCGTCTGCCCCATATCCATCCCCAACACCATGTTGAGATTGGAGGCCGGGTCAGCGTCAATCGCCAAGATAGAACCATCGTGTTTTTCCATCAGATAGCGAATCAAAAGTGCGGATATAGTGGTCTTGCCCGTACCGCCTTTACCAGCGAGTGCAATTGTAGTTGTCAATTTAATCCCTCTCCGTACACTTGTCCCGGTCCCAAAACCTCCGGGAATTGTTCTCTCAACATCACTCGCGCCTCGTAGCACAGGTGACAAGCATCTACGTAAGCCTCTTTGTGTGGCAGGTCATACTGCTCCACCAACGCCACCGGTCCGCCCGCCAACAACGGCCCGATGACGGAGTCGGCCTGTGGATCATATGTCGCCACGATTTCTGTCAAGGGTCGATCAAACATACTGCCCATCGTCACTCCCTGGCAGATGTGAAGATAACCCAAATGATCCACGTGTACACGGCCCGGATCATCGAACGTCTCGTATGGGCATTCGTCAAACTCGCGCCAAGGTCGTCGCGTCACACCCTCAATCAGCTTTACGGCTGCCCGGCCTTTGAACATGATGTCGCCACTCTCCACCGGCTCACCGGCTGATTGAGTGGGAGAACCCGCCACACCCTCTGGAGCCTCACAGATAAGCGTGCCCACCGGGATGTCCAATTGTTCCGCCGCGGCCATCGCGTTGCGCGCGCGAGTGCTGACCACCTCATTATAATGAAAGAGATCAGTCGATACAGACAAGTCTTGCACAATGCCCGCCAAGGGACGCAGCCACTCGACCGCATCCTCAACCTCGGTGGCCCAATAGTCGTTGGTCACGATGCCCACGTTAAAGCCCAACTCGGCTGCCTCTTGCGCCGCTCGCACCATGATCGGATAGTACAGGAACGGCTCGCCGCCCTCCAAATAGATTGTGTTCACCGTCCCCAATTCTTGCGCTTGGCGGTAAATGTCGCGGACCTGCGCCAGCGTCATCACACCTTTCTGGGATGGACTGCCCCAGACAAAGCAGTGATCACATTCATAGTTGCATTGATATGTGAGCAGCAAGTGCAAACCTGTCAGATTCATCGCCCCTCCAACAACGCCGCCACCGACGGGAACTGGCTCTCATCGGTGTGCGGCAGGAACATTGCTGCGTTGAACTCGTCAAAGAACGTATTGTCCGCCGAAAGCTCCAGGTAGGTCATCATCTGACCTATCTCGGTCACCCGGTGGCGCATATCGCGGGAAAGAAGTGCCATATACGCCCCTCGCACCGAAGTGTTACCCAAAAAGTGGAAATTGTCAAAAGGCTTGTCTGGCAGCAGGCCAATGCGAACCGCGTTTTTCACATTGATATATTGGCCAAAAGCCCCTCCGATGAGCACCTGCTCCACGTCATCAAGGGTCAGCCCCACGCTACGGGCCAGGATGGAGAAACCGGCATAGATAGCGGCTTTGGCCCGCATTAGGTTGTCAATATCGACTTTTGTGAGAACGATGTCCTTGCCAGTGGCTGTCTCGTCGGCCCAAGCCACCACGTACTCGGCACCATGATCTCCCTTTCGTACCCGTTTCGTCGGCAGGTTCAAGTTGACGTTGCCGCTCTTGTCCATCACCCCAGCGACAAACAGCTCGGCCAGGAGAGATATCAAACCAGAGCCGCAGAGGCCGCGTGGTTTTGTATCGCCAATGACGCGGTAGGTAACCTCATAATCCGAATTGACCCACACCTCCTCAATAGCCCCGGCAGTGGCCCGCATCCCGTGCACCACACCCGCCCCTTCAAAAGCCGGGCCAGCAGAGCAGGCGCAGGAGATGAGCCAAGTGCAATCTCCCATTACGATCTCGCCATTGGTGCCAATGTCTATGAACAATGATAATGTCTCTGTACTGCACATCCGAGAGCTGACCACACCCGCCGTGATGTCGGCCCCAACGTAGGAAGCGATACCGGGCAAACAGTCCACCACACCCTCGGCGTTGATCCCCAAACCGATCTCGCGGGCTGGAAAAGGGGGAAGCTGGTTGATGGCAGTGATAAAGGGCATCAAGCGGATGGATTCGGGCGGCACACCGGTAAAGAGATGGATCATCGTGCTGTTGCCAGCCACCACCGCCTTGTAGATTTGGTTGGTGCTGATACCCCGCTCCTGTGCCGCCTGCTCCAACAAGCGGTTGAGCGTCTCTATCACCAATCCTTGCAGATCCTCCAAGCCGTTTCCTTTGGAGGCATAAATGATGCGAGAGATAACGTCCTCACCCCGAGCGATCTGGCCGTTGTAATCAGCTTTTTGCGACATCACCTCGCCGCTGATCAGATCGACCAGCCAGACGTGGTTGCTGGTGGTGCCAATGTCAATCGCCACCGCCCACAAGCTCTCCAGTTGCTCTCCGGGCAGAACGTCTATCAAGATGGGAGGACCGTCGGGACAATTCCAATTGTCCAGGTCAACCACCAACGTGACCGTCCATTCTCCCTCACGCAGTGCCGGTCCCAGCTTGCGCAGCACCGGCAAAGAAGCTTGCAGCCCCCCTAGATCATATTGGCGGGCCACTTCTCTTTGCAGGCGAGACCAATCGTCGGTCTGATCCTGCAAAGAGGGTGGTTCCAGAGTGACAGTGTACTTGCGCAGCGCTTGGTCATGCAAGCTGTAGAGGAAAGGCAGCTCGATCTTGGCTGCCCGCTTGCTCTCCTTTAGCCGTCGCTCGATCTTTTCCTGCGGCGGGATGCGGACAACAACGTCCCCCTCGACAACCGTCTGGCAGGCCAGCGCGTAACCGGCAGCCACGTCTTCAGGAGAGAGACGCTGGGTAGAACGCCGGCGCACATCACCATCTTCAACAATGACGGCACAGCGCCCACACCTACCCTGGCCGCCACACGGCATCAGCACATCTATCTCAATCTGCTGGGCCGCGTCACCGATCAGAGTTCCGGCAGGAACCTCTACTTGGCGGTCTAGGGGCAAGAACTGGACATTACACGTCGTCATCGTCATTACATCCGTAAAGGTGATAAAATGGTAGACTGGTACATTAGCAAGTCTCTACCAATTTCCCAATCTACCATTTTTAATCTATCAATTTCCCACTAGGGTTGCCACAGCCTTAAAAAGCCAGGCAGGTCAACCGATTCGCGCGGTCCGACCTGAATTTCCCAACCCGGTAATTCTTCTTCCAACTCACCCAGCAGCACCGATACGTGACCAGGGATAACCAGCTTGCGGTGGTTGACCTTGTTCTCCATATCGGCAGCCTTGACCGCTTTGGCGATCCGCTCGGCGTCGAACTTGCCCGCCGCCCAGGCAGTGAGCACGCTCATGCCCTCGGCGTCGGCTACCAGCAACCAGCCGGGGCTGCCACTGCCATCCACCTCGTTCGCCACAGAAAAGTATGTGATGGAGAAATTAGTCGTCACCATCACGGGAGAGTCTTCCTTGGGATCGTTGATCTCGTAAACCCCAGGCTGCACCTGGATCGGTTTTTGTGGATCAGTGTAGATGTTGGTGCGCAGGGCCAGCAGCGGATAGATCGTCGCCGGGCTAAAGTCATCCAACACGACGAAACCACCGTACTTTGTGATCGCGTGTGTCGCCGCGATGACAACCATTCCCTCGTCATCGGCGCACTCGCCGGGGAAGGTGACAATGGGATAGCCCAGTGCCCGGAAGGTCTTTTTGAGCGCCATACGACGGATCAATGTGTTCAACGCCAGCGACGACTTTAAATCGCGCACACCAGGGTCGAGGACGATATCTTCCACGCCCGCGCCCTTGATCTTGGCCGTCAGATCGGCCAAAGCGCCCAACGAGTCAGCGCGGACCGCCATCGGCGCGCCGTGCTCTTTCGCCAGTTCAGCGAATGCTTCCCAGTTGTCGGCAGTAGCGCCATAGACCAGCGGCTGCGTTCCCTCGGCGGCCTCCAGCCCCTTGGCCATCACGGCGGGGTCAGTGGCGATCAGAACCAGGGGAAGTGTGGCCGTGTCGAGCACACCCTTGACGGCAGCCGCGAATGCGCCACCATCACCGGTCGACTCGACAGCGAACCCGTCGATGGTCAACTCCATACCCACGTAATCGACCACGTAGGCGGCCGCTTCCTCAACCGTTGCCTTGATCTCGTCCATAGACTGATTGTCGCGCACGCGGATAAAGATGCCCGCCGGGTTGTAAAAGGTCTTTTCGTGCCGAAAGAGCACCAGCTCGTTCCCCGATTTTACCTCGCGCCCATTGGCGGACACCGTCACGAGCCGGACCGGCGGTGCAGCCGACTCGGCCAGCTTTTCTCGTGCCTCGTCGGCCACGTGGGGACATTTGTCCAGATCGGCTTGCTTGGCCGCCAGCTTCATCGCAAAGGCCAAACAAGTCGGAAAGCCACAGTCCTTGCAGTTGGTCTGAGGCAACATTTTGTAGATTTGAATACCTGAAAGTGCCATTCTTTTTCTCCTTAAACAACGTTTACGTGAAACGTAATCCGCAAGGTGTAAAACGTAATCATCACGTCACACATCACGGTTTACGTTTCACGTTTTACGTTATCCCGTCAACTCGTCAATCATCGCGTGAATACGGCGCACCGATTCGGGGTGGCGCAGCACGACGATGTCTGCGGCCGATTCAACCAGGGTGGACGCAGTGACCACTTCCCAGTTGATAGCGCGTTCTTTCCAGTCGCCCCAGGCTTCTGGCACGCCCTCACCGACCTTGCTCTCCTTCTGTCGCCAGGCCTCATAGCCCACGGTGACGATCATCGGCAGTTGGGTCATACCGTCGCCCTGCAGGGCGGCCAGTCGCAGCCGCTCCATCACCGAGTAGCCGTACTCCATACCATAACCCACGCCAGCGCAGGTCGGGTCCATTATGACCCGCTCAACAGGCAAACCCATATCGGAGATCAAGATATTGAGCTGCTTGGCCAGGTTGACGTCCATCGCCGTGCGGGCGATGACCAGTTGACCGTGAGCCAGCGCCGCCGCGACGATGGTGCGATAGTTCTTTTCCTCGCACACGCCCAGCAGCAGTCGCTCGCCAGCCGCCGCCTCGGCGACGGGCACGAGCAAGTCATTGTCAGCATCTACTTGACCGGGCCCGAGCACAACCAGTGGCAAACCAGTCGCCGCGAGCACTTTGCGCACTGCAGCAACGGCGTTCTCTGGGGTGTTCGGATTGCCGTCGGCGTCTGTCAGGCTGAGCTGAAGCATGATCAGGCTCGCGCCTGCCTTTTCGGCAGCCTTGGCCCACTCGCCGGGATCGTTCATCGCGTCGCCCCAGGCCTCTGCCAGCAGCGGCGACCAGTCGTCGGGCTTGCGATCCTGGATCTCGATGGCGACCAACGGTTTGTTCGGGAACTCGCCCTCAAAGTCGAGGAACGGCATCGCGTTCTGGCCACCGACGGTGACGGTGCTGGTTCGCGTACCGCCTTCGTCAGAGGTCGCGCCCAGCGTGACCTCACGGATGGTGCCCATCCACTTTTCCTTGGCAAAGTCCAGGCTCTCTTTTCCCTCGGTCCAGGGGGGCACCTCGGGCCTAGCTATTTTTTTTACAGGGGGCGCTGCGACCTCAGGCGCAACAGGCTGAATCACAACAGGCGCTACAGGCACAATGGGCGCAGATCCACCCAACTGTTGCAGTGCCGCCACCAGTGCGTCGCGGAAGCGATCCACGACGATCCCGGCGGTGATTTCGGCAATCTGCTGAACGTCAGCGTCCGCCGTCACTTGAGGTGCGGCAGCCGGAGCATGAGCAGCCACTGGCACAGGTTTCGCCACGACCGGCTCTGCAGCCTTGGGCGCTTCGACCTTGGCCTCAACCACAGGTGCTGCCGCGACCACAGCCGGTGCTTCTTCCTCTTCTACCTCGACCGCTCCAGAGACTGCCTGCATCACACCCATATCCTGAACCGGGTGCTTGACTTCTTCAACCCAATCAACCAGTTCATCAACCGAGGTAACCTTACGCTCATCGGCGATGAGGTCGATCAGATTGGGGATGCCCTCGCGCTCTGCCACAGCAGCCAGCTCGGCGGACATCGAGTCTTTGAGGAAGCTCGACATCCAGACAACGCGCTTGAAACCACCGTCAGCCGAGACGAACTTGGGGCTGGTGAGATAGAACTTGCCTACACCCATCACACCGGGGGTCTGCAAGCCGCCACCGGCCATACCGGCCAAAGTGGAAAAGGTCATACCAGCAGGCGTCATGCTCGGGTCCTCACGGCTGACAACCATCACACCTTCCACCTCGGGCAAGTACATCACGATACACTCAAAGCAACCGCAAGCCGTCATCGGGTTCTCCATAATGGAATACAGAGCGACTTCTTGAACAGTTCCCTGTGAATTCTTGACAGCGTTCTCGTTGGTACCGGCCCAGTATCCCTTGACCGGGTCCAACAGTTTACCTTTGTTGACCGGCTGGTTGGGGCCGGTGGGATTGATCTGGTTGGACGCTTTGCAGTCCAGCCAGTTATAAGCACCGCACAGGCCCAATCGCTGCGGGCTGACGATGCAAACGTGCGTCGGCGCGAACGACTGGCACAGCGTGCAGTCGTAGAACGTTTCCACAGCTTCGTCGGTCAGGTCGGCCAGGCGCTGGTTGCGGAACTCGTAAGCGGCGCGGGCCTTTTCCAGCCACTCGGCGTGCAGAGCGGGTTCGGTGATGATCTTGACCTGGACCTTGTCCACGATAGCGCCAAAGTCGGCGTGGAAGCGGGCGTACAGAATCTCGCCAAAGTGCGTTAGATCAAAGCCCTTGTCGACCGCGCCCTTGCTGATCCGAATCCACGCAATGTCTCGCTGGCCGATGTGCTGGACACCGGAAGCACCATTGATGAAATAGTGCACCTGTCGCTCCAACACCGGCTCAAAGTCTTCCTGCATCTTGCGTCCAGCCACTTCGATGAGGATGCCCAAGTCTATCGCCTTGCCGACTTCTACGTCCTCAAAGCCGGGGCCGATAACTTCGATCTTGTGATCCTCTACCTCGTCCATGTCGGCCATACGCAGATACTCGAACGCACGGCTCTTTTTGCCGCCGAACTCGATCCGCATGTCGGCCCGGCGTACGACCTCGCCCTCAAAGGCCGAGCCGTAAGCAACAGGAACCGGCACCTCGGTGACCCTGATCTTGACACCACGTACTTCGATGGCCCGCTGCACCAGCTTGGCCGCCCGCTCGGTGTCGTTCTCCGCCTCGATCTCGTCCCACGGCATCGAAGTGACGTGCTCGTATTGGGTGACGCCAGTGGGCAGAATCTCGGGGATGATGGTATCGGCGATGGTCGGGAAGCCATAGGAAATGGCTCCAGCGGCGGCGGCATACTTGAGGTCGTCCACCTCGCCCAGCGCCAACACGAAAGCAAAGACACGGAACTTGTTGTAGAGCAGAATATCCCGCCACTGACCGGCCTTGACGCCGCCAAAGGTCAGTGCGGAACGGGTAGCAAAGCCCACCGGATAGATGGCGGACAGCGTGTCCATACCAAAGGGCACGATGTAGGTGTCAAAGCCCATCTCGACGCCCTCTTCTTGCAACTGGTCAATCATAGAGCGACCATTGGCGTTGCCACACAAAAAGATCAGGATATTGCGTTTTTGCAATTCCCGCACGATGCCGACGGCGGCCTCGTTGGAACGGGCCGCGCCGACAATGGCCGCAAAGCCCGGCATGCGGCCATCCACCAACGGGATACCCCAGGTACGCAATTGGATGTCATCAATGGGACCGTTCAGGTGTCCATTTCCTTCCCATTCGGGGTAATCGGTCATACCGAGTGGCTCAAGCCCAGGATAGGGCTGTGGCTCTTCCCCATAGACAAAGCGGATGCCCTCGATGATCTCTGCGGCCAGCAAAGTCGCCTGCCCACTGTCGAGTGTCTCGCCCAGGTACGGAACCCACAGATTGTCGCCTGGCAGCGGGTGTATAAGTTTTTTGGCGTGATCCAACGCAAACTCCATATCTCCCAACGTCTCGACTTTGTGGGCCAGCATACCGTAAATGACCGGCAAAAAGTAGGCAGTGTTGGGGAACTGGACGGGGGTTTCGGCCCCCTTCTCTGCAATGGCCTTTTTGAGCAGTGCGTCTGCCTCGGCCACGATTGCGTTAGCGCCACGAATAGCGCGCGTTGCGATATATTTAGACATGTTCTCTCACCTCCTACTTTCCTGCCAGCCCATAAACTGCCTCAATCCGCTCTTCTAGCGGCAGTTCGAGCAGCTCTGGCATACGACGGTCACCGCTGCGCCCCCACTTGCTGGCGTCATACTCGGCCAAGCCCAGCGCAGCTCGTTTCTTATCGATGTGTGCCAGTGTGCGGCGCACGATGTCTTGCCAGTCCTCTGGGAATTCGAGCCTGCCGCCCACTTTCTTTTCCCAGACCTCAGTGATGATATGGTTGACGCCTTCGCTGGCTCCCACCGGGTTCCCGACGCCGAACAAAATGTAGGCGCCGCTCGCCACACAGTAGGTGCCAATGGCGATGGCCTTTTCACACATGTACTCTGGGCAAATACCCACGGCGGGCAGATCGTCAATGTCCTCTCCCAGCCCACCCTCTGTCGCCATTTGGGTCAGCACCGTGAGAATACGGGTATTGTCCACACAGGAACCCAGGTGAACTACTGGCGGAATACCGATGGTCTCGCAGATTTCCTTCAGTCCAGGGCCAGCGTTCTCCATCATCTCTGGCGATAGATAGCCAAACTTGGCAGAGGCGTGAGCCGCGCAACCGGTCACGACCACCAACACATCGTTTGCGATCAACTCGCGGATGGTGTTGATAATGCCCTCATCCTGCGTCACGCGGGCATTGTTGCATCCCACTACGCCTGCAGCACCGCGGATGCGACCCGCCATAACAGCGTCGTTCAAGGGTCGGAAGGAACCACGGGAGATACCGCCCAACATATAGTTGAGATACTCGTGAGAAAAACCAGCAATAGCACCCGATTTGTGCTTGGGTATATGGGTCTCTCCTCGGTTGGGGTAATTGTCTATTGCGCGGCGTATGATGTCCTTTGCCGCGTCCAACGCTCGATGCTCTTCAAACTCCATATGCACCGCACCAGGGACCTTGGCCTTGCGCAAAGTGGTGATCAATTCGGTGTGATAATCCTGTGTCAGCTCCCCCAGTGACTGCATAATGCATTGAATATCTACAACCATTGCCTCGACCGCACCGGTGAGAATCGCCAATTCTTGATGCAAGAAATTGCCGGCGGGGGGAATACCATGACGCATCAGGATCTCGTTGGAGGTGCAGCAAATGCCGGCCAGGTTGATGCCCTTGGCCCCCTTGCTCTTGGCATGTTCGATCAACTCGGGGTCCATAGACGCTACCACGATCATATCAGAGAGAGTTGGCTCGTGACCATGCACCAGGATATTGACTTGATCTTTTTTGAGCACACCGAGATTAGCTTCCGATTGTACCGGGTTCGGGGTGCCAAAGATGACGTCACTGAGATCAGTCGCCAGCATCGAGCCACCCCAGCCATCCGCCAGGGATGTGCGCATCGCATGATCCAGAATGTGCTCGGGATCCAGGTCAGCGCCCTCGTGGGTACGGTGCATCATCTCGACGACCTCGCGGTCCACACCACGCGGCGTAATCCCCAGCTCTTTCCATATTTTTTGCCGTTTCTCTGTAGCCCGTGAGACACAGATAATCTCACCACGTTGCTGACCGAACTGCTCCAGAGCCTTGGTTCCCACGTCCAGAGCAATTTCCTTAGTCTCTCGACCCAAGGTGGGAATGTCCATATGTCCCGCCACCTCAAGCAGTTTGGACACGTCGCGAATCTCGTATCCCTGTGCCTCATCCTCCGCAATAGCGATGAGCGTAAAGGCCAGGTCGCGCCCGTGATCCGAGTGAGCTGATGTACCACCCGCTACCATGCGCCCAAAGTTACGTGCTGCAATCGTGTCCAACGTCGCCCCGCACACACCGCGCGTCACTTTGCCGACGATGCGGCACGGGCCCATCGCACAAATCTTGCAACATCTACCATCCTCGCCGATAGGGCAAGGCTTGACCTCCGCCGCGCGGCTAAAGGCCGTCGAAGCGCCACAGGCGTCTGCAACCTCTAACATCTCGCACGCGGCGGGATCGATACTACGAATGAATTCTTTCTTTTCTTTCGCCATATTTCAAACCTCTCTAGTATCGTCGGAACTCGCCCGACATCTCGCGGTCCGCCTCGTTGGTCACCGTCAACCGAAAATCAGCATCTTTCCACTGGGGATCTTTGCGATTTTTGGTCGGCAGTGTCAAAACGGGGACCTCTCCCTCGCCCACCGGGTAGCCAGCGTCAGTCAGCGCCTTCTCGATAGCCGCCTGGTCCGTCTTGGCACCATCATAGTTGACCAAAACCTGCTTCCAGGCCGCACTGGCGTACACACTATCCACTCCCTCCACAGCGCCCAACGCGTCCCGCACTTTTAGGACGTGATGATCAGCCCAGAGGGTCGGTACGTCAAGTACCACTTTATCCATTTCTTACCTCCATGTTGGTAAATTGGTAGACAAGTACCAAGTAGACAAGAACCTTGTTTCCTTGTCTACTTGGTTTCTTGCTCCCTAACTAGGACAACCCTACAATCTTGCCTGTCTCCAGGTCAAGGTCAATCTTTAGATAAGCGGCCTCTGTCGCCAGACCAGGCATCGTGCTCATTTTGCCGATCAGCGGGTAGATGAATCCCGCGCCAACGCTGGCCCGAACCTCACGCACCGGGAAGGTAAATCCGGTCGGCACGCCCTTGAGCGCTGGGTCGTGGCTCAGGCTGAGGTGCGTCTTGGCCATGCAGATGGGCAATTTGCCGAACCCGGCCTTCTCGTATCTGGCGATTTGCTCCTCGGCCAACGGCTCGTAGGAAACGTCATCCGCGCCATAAATCGTCTTGGCAATGTGCTCGATCTTTTCCTTGATCGTCCACTCCAGCGGGTAGAGGAACTCGAAATTGCTGGGCTTTTCACAGGCCGCGACCACTGCCTCGGCCAGCTTGGCCGCACCATCGCCACCATCGGACCAGTGGAGCGTGACAACCGCATCCTCTGCACCTTGAGTCAACGCATAGTCGCGGATCATCTCCATCTCGGCCACAGAGTCGTCCTTGAAACCGTTGACGGCTACGACGACCGGGATACCAAAGCGCAGCGCGTTCTTGATGTGCGCACCCAGGTTGCCCAAACCGGCCTCGAGCAGTTCCAGGTTCTCTTCGACATAGGCCTTGTCCAGCGGCTGCCCTGGTGTGACTTTGGGGCCACCACCGTGCATCTTGAGCGCGCGCACCGTCGCCACTAGCACCACCGCGTTCGGGATCAAGCCAGAGTAGCGGCACTTTATGTTAAAGAATTTTTCCATGCCAATGTCAGCGCCAAAGCCACTCTCGGTGACCACGTAATCGGCCAGCTTGAGCGCAATCTGGTCGGCGATGATGGATGAATTGCCGTGGGCAATGTTGGCGAACGGTCCGCAATGGACGAGGGCTGGCTGCCCTTCCAACGTCTGCATCAAGTTGGGCATCAGTGCGTCCTTGAGCAGGACGGTCGCCGAACCAGCGAGGCCCAAAGCCTCCAAATTGACCGGCTCACCTTGCTTGTTCAGGGCAACCACGACCTTGCCGACTCGCTCGCGCAAATCCTTGAGGTCGGTGGCCAAGGCCAAGATCGCCATAAACTCACTGGAAACGGTGATGTCAAAAGCGGTCTTGCGGGGGAAGATCTTGCTGGGCTCACCTCTGCGCGTACTGTCGTTGATACCCACCTCAATATCACGCAAGCTGCGGTCGCACAAGTCCACGACGCGGTTCCATGTGATCGTCTCTGGATCAATATCCAGCCTGGTGAGGCCAAAGCCTGCGAGCTGCTCATCGTCATACCAACTCTCTTTGAGCATCCGCGTGTCCAGCGCAGCCGCGACCAGGTTGTGGGCAACGGTGATGGCGTGGATGTCTCCGGTCAAGTGCAGGTTAAAATCTTCCATCGGGATGACCTGGCTGTAGCCGCCACCAGCCGCGCCGCCCTTGATGTTAAATGTCGGCCCCATGCTGGGCTGGCGGATGCAGCAAATCACGTTCTTGCCCAGTGCGCTGCCCAGGGCCTGGGTTAGCCCCACCATCGTCGTAGACTTGCCTTCTCCGAGGGGAGTAGGCGTGATGGCTGTCACGTCAATGTACTTGCCATTGGGCTTGTCCTGGAACCGGTCGACCGCATCCAGGTGAACCTTGGCCTTGTACTTGCCGTACAGGTCCAGATCATCCATAGTGAGGCCGAGCTGGTCGGCGACCTCTAGAATGGGAAGCATCTCTGCTGATTGTGCGATTTCGATATCGCTAGGGACTGGTTTCACTCGCTTGACGGGCATTTGTGTTACCTCCTTTTATTATTATGTGTGCACAAGATTTATAAACAAATGATAGACTGGTAAATAATGCCAGTCTATCGGTCTCCTAACTCATCAGTCACTGTTTGTGGCAAACACGGTCGGACCTGCGTCTCTACTGCCTCTCGCACAAAATCACCTGCGACCTGAAGCAGCGATTTTTCCAGGTCAGACTCTATCCGTGCCGCAGCCATGCACGGATAGTTACGATGAAATAGACCGGCCTGAGCGATGGACTTTTGTACGTCAACCCCGGCCAACTGGTCGACAATAGCCCGGGCACACCCGCAGGCCGCATCCCGCTCCAAATCTACTTGAATGATCCACTGATTGTCACACTCGATTCGAAACTTGGGGCGGCCAAAATACCGGGCAAACTCGCCAATCCAAGGATCGTCAAAGAAAATCTCATTCGAGCACGCATCACCCACAGATCCAACTCCAGGAGCAATATAACTCTGCTCGGTGAGAGAACAAAACGGTTTGGGAAACACGGCCGTGACACCCATCTCTGTCAAACGGACGTGAAGTTGAGGGATCAATTCATTCGGCAGCCAATCTACATTATCCACCGGCGCAATGACGGCACGAGCATTGGTATGCTCTACAACACTGGGCACGAGTTGAAGTATATCCCTGCTCTCAACCAACGAAAGCAATAAATCAGCATCTGGCAAGCATGCAGAAAGAACATTTGATGCCTCTGATGCCGGGGAAAGATCTGATGGAACACACCAGGCATCTATCGTCCACGTCTCGGGGGCAAATTGACTGACATTTTCCAGAATCCGCTCACCATACTGCCCTTGAAACATAACCAAGAGCCGCAACACGCCTGGACTAAGACCATGCCAGTCCGTCGGCTCGCGGATTGCTTCCAACAAATCCTCCACACGACGTCCGTGCTTCATTTGCTGGTAATAAGTGTGGATGCGGTTATCTTCTAGAGTCAATGCGACGACCTTAGCACCAGGGATAGATTCAAGCACTTGGGCTACCAAGAGGCTCTGCCCCCCACCCCCAGCCTCGATAATGACCACATCTGGAGCCACTTGCTGTACCTGGGTCAGTACGTCAGGATCAACCAGTGGTCCTTCCCCTGGAGGAAAAGAAACAACACCTATGACTTGAATACCTGGTTGGTTGGAGAGAAGGCTCTTAACGCCCTGGGCGAAGAGTGGTCGGCTGGCTAGAATGAATACGTGGGTAGGATACATTAATTGTAACCGGCAGCAAATTGTTATGGCTATTATTATACTTGGGCTACAAGAACTCGTCCATAGCCCTAAAGGGCCATTCGGCACATTTTTATAGCCCTATATAACTAGGTACTCTTGCCATGCTTGCAAACACATTGATACCAATCATACAAGAAAACCCTTGCCTCAAAATTGAAACGTGCTATACTGAAGCCATATTATTATCAGAGAATATGACTATGGATGTGCTTTTGATTCAACCGAGATGGGGAGACATGAGCCGCTTTCCAAGCCGACCGCCATTAGGTTTGGCCTACATAGCCGGTGCTTTGAAAAGAGCCGGATATGAGAGCCACATCGTGGATATGCAGGTTGACGATACCGACATTCAAAATCTGATCGGTTCACGCACTCCCAAGTTGATTGGTTTTTCAATCACTACGTGGACGTTCAAGCAAGTACTTGAAGAGGTCAAACGTCTGAAACATCGTTTTCCTCATCTAGTCTTTGTCGCAGGCGGGCCTCATGCAACAGCATTACCCGAACAAATGCTGGGGGAAGGATTTGATGTCGTCGTAAGAGGATATGGGGAAGAGACCATTGTCGAGTTGGTGGAAAATCTGGACAGGCCAAACCTTTGGGCAAACATTGCTGGCCTATCCTATAAACACCAAGGAACTATTCAACACAATCCCAAACGCAACCCTCCCAAGTCACTTGAGGGGCTGCCCTTTCCATCCTTTGACCTGCTCAACATTGAACGCTACAAGTGGTGCAGCATTAGTTCATCTCGAGGCTGTTCGGCCAGGTGCCTGTTCTGTGCTGACTCGCATCTTTTTGCCAATCGCGTACTTTTGAGATCAGCCCAGAATTTCGTCGATGAACTAGAGTGGCTGTACAAAGAAAAAGGCATTCGAAAATTCTACTTTGTGGACGAACAGTTCACCTTTGACAATTTCAGGGCTCAACAGATATGCCGCGACATCATCCAACGAGGGATGAAAATCGAGTGGTTGGTAAACTCGCGAGTGGACCGGGTCACACCAGACCTGCTCCATCTGATGAAACAAGCAGGCTGCGTCTCTATCGCTTTTGGCGTCGAGAGCGGCTCGGACGCAATTCTGCGCAGAATTCGCAAGGGAACACGATCCCAAACCGCCCTGGCCGCCGTCCGTATGGCAAAAGCCGCCAACATCCGTGTCAAAACATCCTGGATTGTCGGGTTGCCTGGCACGTTTGAGGAGCAACTGGAGAGCATTGATCTGATGCGGTCTATGGAACCGAACCACATCGACGTGTTTCTGCTAACAATCTACCCCGGCACCCCCCTCTGGCGTAGGGCCAAAGAGTTTGGCATCACAATAGACGAGAATGACCCGCCGATGATGTCCACAGACAAACTCAACTCGGACAGATACCACCTGGATTATTTAAGCAACGAGGAAATCATCCAGATCGTCTCAAAAATGGAAGCGGCGATGATGGATCGAGGATATCAAATCAGTTCCCCTGGCAAAGAAAGCTTTGACCCACAATCAAAGGTAATGACCACCTTTCTTCGCCATTTCAAACAAACCGCCCCGTGATCTGTATGAACCACAAATCCAAGAAAAACATGTGCGATTTTGACGCGGCACTTTACTACCTAGATAGCGCGACACCCCGTGGAAGCGCCAAACACAAACAAACCTATGCTTTTGGAGACGGGATTGAGAGAACCGCCCACCTGTTTGATCTTTTAGGTAGAAATTCAGTAGGAGAGTGTAGCCAAGGTTTCCATACCTCGCAAGGTTGGCGCGATATGGAAATCGTGGCTACGGTACGACCATCCCGGGATATCGCCCAGATACGAGGTCCACACAAGAGCAAATCCATCATCGTGGCGGGCACCAAAGGCAAAGGCTCGACAGTCGCCATAATGTCCTCGATTCTCACGGCAGCAGGCTATCGTTCAGGTATGTTCACCGGTCCTCATCTGCACAGTTGTCGTGAGCGATTTCAGATTAACGGGCGTATGATATCTGAGGATAGACTTGCGGCGTACGTGCTAGAAAGCAAACGCCTGATCGAATCCGAGTGGGAAAGACCATCAATTGGCACACCAACCAAATTCGAGATAGAGACGGCCATAGCGCTCAAGTACTTTGACGATGAAAAAGTGGATTTCGCCGTTCTCGAAATCGGCATCGGTGGCAGGCACGACGCCGTCAACGTCGCTACCCCCCTGGTATCAGTCATTACAAATATCAGCTTGGAACATACTGATATGCTGGGCGACTCTTTGGCAGAAATAGCCTACGCCAAGGCTGGAATCATTAGACCCAATGGAATTGTTGTGTCGGCACCCCAACCCCCAGAGGCGCAACGTGTGATCGAAAGCGTGTGCGGTGATTCAAACGTCCGCTTGATCCAAATAGGTGTGGACTGGGAGTTTGCTCCGTTGGACCACAGAGCACGCGAGGGAAATCTTGAGCAATATTTCCAAGTCGCCAAAAAAGCCAGTGACCAGCCAACAGAACTGAGCCATAGTCTGGCAAATTTCCCCTTGTCCACACCGCTGCTTGGCCCTCACCAATTGGAGAACGCGACCGTCGCTATCGCTGCGATTGACGAGCTACAAACGTCCAACGTGTTGGCCGCACAGGTTGAACGAGGTCTCAAAAGCGTCGAGTGGCCAGGACGGTTGGAAATTCTGTCGGAAAAGCCACTCGTGGTAGTCGATGGTGCCCACACCCCTTATTCGATGCAAAAGCTAGCCCAAGCCTTACCATTGGTCTTTCAATATGATCGATTGATTCTGGTGATGGGCATATCATCAGACAAAGACATTCCCGAAATGCTCAAGGCCATTTGCCCCCTAGCCAACAAATTGATCATCACACAATTTAATCATCCACGGTCTGCCTGTCCACAGACTGTAGCCAATCTCGTATCTCGAGGCACTCCCTCTCCACACACTACAACCAATGCACGGGACGCAATTTCCTTGGCATTGGACTTGGCGCAACAAGACGATCTGGTATGCATCACCGGATCACTTTACTTGGTAGGCGAGGGCCGCGAGTTGTTGCTGCAAGAGTAGGAAAACCTCCATCCATTAATCCTCTAGTTGCCAGTAACTGAAAAACCTCCGCAAATAAATCAGAGTAATTTGACAATGTCACATTGGGTTCAGACGAGGTTTGTAACCCCCAACTTGCTGCCAAAATTGAGTACCTGAAACACCAGAACGCGGGTTACAAACCCGCTTGGAGCCCTGCGGACAGTATTTATGTCAATGTGACATTGTCAAAGTACTGGTAGCACCACAAGGAACCGTGGTCAGCCCAACCACTGTTTTTTGGTCAAATGGAAAAAGCAACACCCACGACAACAAACTCACTCGAGAG
>JAAEPW010000239.1 GCA_024232355.1 Chloroflexota bacterium
GCCATTGGGACGTTTAGTGTCCTCAATGGGGTGACTACGGCGATTTCTATCGCAGCCGCCGGAACGCGGATCAGCCAACAATTAAAGATGCTCAAAGACGAAAAGTCCAAGGCTGAATTTGAATTGACTCAACAGTGCGACATGGCGGAAATCGATTCCAATGCCCAGGTCAAAAATCTGCTGCTTAGCCTCAAGGAAATAGAGCTCGATATTATGTCGGCCAATCTGCAGTACAAACTTTCCCTGTCCAAGCTTCAGGCTCTCAAGAACAAGGCCCAGCGCCTTCAGGTGGAACAGCTCGAAGCCGAAGAGATGTCCATTAATGTAGAAGCAGCGCGCAATAATCCCAATGTGCGTATTTACAAAAACGACTCAATTATCAATGCCGATAGAACGTTCGAAGCCGCGCTCAAAGAAGCCTACAAGGCGACCAAGGTGTTCGAGTTCTATACCAGTCAATCCTACGAACGCCTCTCCAACCTCTTCCTTGTCCGGATGATTCAAGCGGGCGATTGGAGCCTGGAGAACTATTTGAGCGAATTGGAGAGCGCCTACTTCGAATTTGAAGAGGAATATGGAAATCCAGACGATCGGGTCGCGGTGATATCCTTGCGCGACGACATTATGAGTATTCCCACCATCGATACAGATAACAACGCTCTCAGCCAAGGGGAACGCATCGATCAAATGCGCACGCGGCTGACCGATTCGAGCCTACTCGATTCCAACGGTTACATCGCCATTCCATTTGCCACATCTATCGACGAATTGTCACCGTTGACGCGAGTGCACAAAGTTTTACATATAGAAGCAGATGTTGTGGGATCGGATGTGGGGGATACCGTGGGTCGGCTCTATCTCAAACAAGTCGGTACCGGCCTGGTGCACACGCTCTCCGACGAAACCACCTACTATGTATTTCCAGAACGCACCGCGGTCATAGACCCATTTTTTAATGGGAATCGCATCTTCGAACCGGATGTGTATAAGAACCAGCGTTTTCGGGATCGTCCACTAGTCAACACCATGTGGCATCTGCTGATCAATCAGCGGGATGAACAGGCCAATAAAGATATTAATCTCGAATCCCTCTCGGATATTCGGTTTTACATCTACTACACCGATTTTACTCAGATGGAGGAAAACTAGAGATGAAAACACTATATAAAATACTTACTGTTTTGTTTTTTGTCTCTTTGGCTTCATGTGACAAAGACAAGGATGCTGCCTCAGAAAACGCGGACGCCGGCTCGGACGCGAGCATGGACGGGGGCACGGACAGCGGCAGTGACACCGATACATTCTTTGACGACGAGAGCTGCGAAAACGACAGCTTTCGCTGCGCCGGTTTCATACTCCAAAAATGTCAGAACAATACCTGGGAGGAGTGGACGGATTGCCGAATCAAAGATGCTATTTGTTATGTTGTCGACGATGTTGCCCAGTGTATTGAGGCAGACGATGTCGACGCGGGCCTGTCGTCGGACGCAGACTCTGATGGCGACACCGATACGGATGCTGACACGGATACCGACGCCGACACGGACGAGGACACGGACATAGACTGGGACGCCGGACCCGACTTCGAACAATGCCCGGATGGAATGACCTGGAACCTGAAAACCGAGTCGTGCGTGTTGTGTGGCTTCACGTGTAATGCCACGGGAGAGGACGGGGTTTTCGAGTTCATGACCGTGGATGGAAAGTGCATCTGTAAAACCAAGGACGGCTATTACTGGCCCGAGTCGGGGCTGATGCCGGTCAAGTGCGATAAGGATAGTGACGGTTGGGTAAGCATTGAGGCATGGTCGAGCATTAACTCGGCAGATCCTGCCTATCGACAGAATGCCCGTTGCAATTTGAGAACCGTGGACCGTTTTGTATTGGAGTCCGAGGACTCGCAAGGGGGTAAAGAGGTGGTTCTCTCCGATTTGGATTTGCCCATCGACAAAGACTATGTGCCCCTGTACGAGGTAGAAAATCGGGACGACAATGAGCGCACCCAAGCCGATGACAAGGTCAAGGTCTATGACTACCCCAGACCCGAAGATGAATCACAGGCGCGCAAGCCCGAGGCCAAGGAGCTCAACAGTCTTACAAAGGCTTGCGTGGATGCTATCGCCGATTACAACGGCAACGGCGTTACCGATATCGAGGAGTGGGATCTGTACAATGAGGACGTTCAGCTGTGGCACCACTTCCCCGTCTTCGTGGTCTACAACAGATTCAGCTATTTTATGGAGATTTCAAAGGGGTGGTATGTAGCTCCCACTGGGGGTGAAAAACACGGCACCTATCACATTCGTGAAAAGAGCCGCGATTTGACCTCGAACGACTCACTTATTCCCCTCGTTATCAACAGCCTGGCCAGTGATTACTGGCGCCAATGTGGACGTAAAACCGACAGCGTATTCAGCGAAGAGGCCGATGCGCTCGGATTGGACTTTGCTCGTTACAACAACGCCGCAACGTTTGGGGATGTTGTCGGCGATGATACTAACTTACTTTCTAATCCCGGCGGAGAGGATGGGACAACAGGTTGGAAATCCGTAAACGGCCCCATCGAGTCCCTCAGCGCCGGTGAATGCGGTGGAACCACTCCCTATACCGGCGGGCAATATTTCGTGGTGGGCGGTTTGTGTGACAATGAGACAGCCTACGGACAGGCGCAGCAAACAGTCAATGTCGCCGACTACAGCGACTCCATCGACGCCCAGAATATCTCCGTCACATTCGGAGGCTATATGAGCAACTGGCGAGGATTGGATGAGCCTTCGATACAGCTCATCTACCTGGACGGGAGCAACGCGGAGATCGACCGCAGCGAACGCCTGTGGAGCCGCGATTCGAGTTGGCAGCGGGTGCAGGCAGTGGAGTCCCCTCCATCGGGTACGCGAAACATAGCGTTTATGCTCAGTGGCCAGCGATCAGACGGCAACGATAATGATAGTTACTTTGACTCGTTATTTATGACCCTCCTAGAGCCCAATACCAACCTGGTGAACAACCCCGGAGCCGAAGAGGATACGGCGAGTTGGACCGCTTCCACCGGCTCCATCTCTTCCCTCGACATGGCCGCATGCAGTGGCTTGGGGCCCCGAAGCGGTCCTTCCTATTTTGCTATTGGCGGTGGATGCACATCTTCGGAACAGGGTCAGGCCGAGCAGACGATCGATGTCAGCGGATACGCAGGTGACATTGACGGAGCCGAGCTATTTGCGGTGTTTGGCGGCTTTGGTCTCAGCATGAGCGGCGAGGAGGTCACCCTGTGGCTCGAGCTCTCGGATGGAAGCACTGTGTTGCTGGATACCGATCCGATCGTGTTCGATACGGATGTATGGACTCGAAAACAAGCGAGCGTCCGCATTCCCACTGGAACCCGCGCGATAAAAATTATCATGGCTGGATCAGATCAGGGTTACTTGGACGACCTCTATCTCGAAATCGCCATGGGTGCCCAGATGCATCACCACAGTCAGTTCAAGTGCGTGCAGGTGCAGACCGCGAATCCGGATCCTGAGCTCTATCCCTACATCATCAGCAGTGTCGAGGCGATACCGGGTAAGAACGCCCTTTACCACCTAAACGAATGCCGCACCGTTGAGGAGCCGATAGAAATCGATTCGGGCAATGTCAATCCGAGTGATTCTCCAATCGAATGCCGCACGGCCGAAACCCCGTCTGTTGGGGATGTTGGGTTCGCGGTTGTCGGTTACTCACACTATCCCTGGGGAACGGACAGAACCGCTTATTTTAGAGGATGCGAAAACGATTGCTTGGAGCTGAAACCCGAGTGCACGAGTCGCTACGAATGCGAGACGCAGCGATATGATTTTGGAACGTCAGTCTGCGGCTGTCCGGGTTCTTGGATTGAGGACGATCTAAACAATGAGTGCGCGGTGTGTCCAGACGATGAAGTGCACGGCCACTGGGAGATTACAATGGTCGGCTCCAAGGAAACCTGTGAACTTTGCTACGATGACGACACAAACGGTCACTGGGAGATTACTTATGATTGCCTCGATTGTCGGGGCAATTGGGACATTGATGCTGACTGCACCGGTTGTAGAAACCATTGGTCGAATTATCTGATAGAGGAAGACGACACAGATACGGACGATGGTGGAGAAGAAGGCGATGCTGGTCCCCCGGTATATCCGGACGGAGGAACCGTCATCTATGTGGACGGTGGTGTCATTGTCGATGTGCGAGATGATTGCAGCATCTGCCCGGGCAACTGGGATTCTACCAAGGATTGTGACGAATGCGTCGGCAACTTTAATAGGGAAAGTGACTGCAAGGCATGCACGGGCAACTGGGATCCTCGAAAGGATTGCGAAGGCTGTTTAAACCACTACGATGTGAACACCGGTTGCAGCGATTGCGTGGGCAACTGGGACTCTGACTCCTATTGCACCGAGTGCCTGCCAGGATACGACCCTGAGTATGACTGCGAAGTGTGCAAGTCGGCCCACGACGGAGATGCAGACCCATCGTGCTCCAAATGTTTGGGAAATTACGCGCCGGATCCTATTAATGAATTCAATATTTATTATCCCGACCAGGATGTGACTTGTACCGAATGCCTCTCGGGCTTTGATCCGGAGACAGCTTGCTCGTCCTGCCTGGCGAATTTCGAATACGATCCCAGCAGCAACACCTGCGTGGTATCCAACCTCCTTGGCAATCCAGGCGCGGAAGAGGGTGTCGGCTCGTGGGAGGCCGGATCGGCTGGGGACGAGTACTTGAATTCAGTATATCAGGGACACTGTTCCAGGCTGGACGATGTTGCCCCACATTCGGGGTTGCGATTTTTCAATATTGGAAGGGTGTGCAGCGCTTCTGACGATGTGTCGACAGCTAAAGCATATCAGGACATCGATCTAGAAAACTATCCGAGCATGATAGAGCTTATAAACGCCAACAATGCCAAGGCGCTCTTTGGTGGATATATAAAAGCAACGAGTGGAGACGATGCCGGTATTTCAGTGCAATTCAAAAGAGCTGACGGTAGTTCAGTCGGCAGCGGGTCAGAACTTCTCGTGACTAGCTCCGGCAGTTGGAAACGCATCTCAGAGGAGATAAACATTCCTCGTTTTACTCACACTATTCGATTTGTCTTGTGGGGTATTAATCACACTACGTGGATAAATGCCTACCACGATGACCTTTACTTAAAAATTACGGCTCGGTGAGCGTTTAAAACGCTGTTTCCGGGCTCTATGCGATTGGAAGGAAAGTATGAAAAAAACACAAAGAACTCTAATTGGATTATTGTCAGTATTCCCACTTGTTGTGGGTTGCAACGGTGGGGCGGATGACACCGGCACTGACGATGATTTGGGCGTAGACGGCGGCTCGGATACGGATGTCAGTTCTGACACCGGAGACGATATCTCCGTGGAAGAATGCACGAGCGGCGCGACAAAGTGCGTGGGATCGTGGGTTGATGAGTGCGTGGACGGACAGTGGGAACATCTCGTTAACTGTGCGGAAACAAATCAAACATGCATCATGGATGATGGCGAGGCCAAATGCTTTGGCGAAGGAGATGCTGACACGGACACCGACTCCGATGCGGACACGGATACCGATACTGACACCGATTCCGATACAGACTCCGATACAGACACGGAAACGGATACCGATTCCGATACAGACTCCGATACAGGCACGGAAACGGATACTGCCTGCCCCAACCACTGGACCGGTGAAAATTGCGACACGTGCCCGGACGACGACACCCTGGGCCATTGGAATCCAGCGCCAGATTGCAATAGTTGTCTCAATCACTGGAGTGGCGCAGATTGTCTGACATGTCCGGACGACGACACTATGGGACATTGGGATCCTGCCCAGCAGTGCAATGTCTGCATAGGCAACTTTACCGCTGACAAGTGCCTGGATTGTACAACCCACTGGACCGGTGGCGATTGCGATGTGTGCCCGTACGACAGCATTCTTGGGCATTGGGATCCGGCGCAGGATTGTAATGCCTGTCTGGGCAACTCCAAAGGCGACAATTGTTTGGATTGTACGAACCACTGGAGTGGCGACAATTGCGACGAGTGTCCTGACGACGAAACCCTCGGACATTGGGATCCGGCCCAGGATTGTAATGCCTGTCTGGGCTACGTCATCGGTGACGATTGCATGGATTGTCCCGTGAACTTCGAGGATACTCCCAATTGCGACACCTGTTTGCCCGGCTACGGCACGCCGGAGATCATGTGCACTCCGTGTATTATCTATGTGGACCAATCGGCAGATCCCGACGGCGACGGCCTCTCGTGGGGCACAGCATTGACCACTGTTACCGAGGGAATCCAGGTCGCAAGCGAAATGATTGCAGAGGATGACGGCCCGCCAGAGTGCGACGTTTGGGTAGCAGCCGGCACATACAAGCCGACCACTGGGAGCGATCGAGAAGCCACTTTTGCACTGGCTCCAAATGTTCATGTTTTTGGCGGATTCGCCGGGGGCGAGGTTATCTCAGGAACGGTTAAGGACACGCGAGACCTGCTCACCAATAAGGTGACCCTTTCCGGGGATATCGGCACGCCGGCCAACACATCCGACAACGTATACCACGTGGTCACGGGCAGCGACGACTCCACATTGGACGGATTCACTGTCACACTTGGATACGCCGACGGCACGGAAGAAGACCAACACGGCGGTGGAATGTACAACTTTCAGGCCTCTCCCACGGTGAGCAAGTGCATCTTCGAAGACAACTCGGCGCGCCACGGAACTAACGGCGCCCCTGCCACAAGCGGCACGGCCGGCAATGGCACAAATGGTGGTCACGGCGGCGGGATGTACAATTACGAATCGTCTCCCACAATCACCAATTGCGACTTCAAAAACAACACCGCCGGTAACGGAGGAGATGGCGGCGCGTGCACTGGGGGTTGTACCGGAGAAAGTGGCGGCAGCGGTGGTAGTGGTGGCAGCGGAGGGGGAATGTACAACGGCGAGGCTTCGTCCCCCGTCGTTACCAATACCTTGTTCGACGGCAACACTGCCGGTTCTGGAGGAGATAGCGACGAGGGAAGCACAAATCCCAACGGTGGAGGTGCCGGTGATGGCGGAGGAATGTACAACGGAAAAAACGCATCGCCCTCACTGACGAGCTGCAAGTTTAAGAACAACAACGCGGGCAATGGAGGAGATGGCATTCTTCTGGAGGCCGGTAGGAAGGGAAGACATGGCGGTAGCGGAGGGGGATTGTTCCTCTACTACAATACGTCCCCCACTCTCGAGCTCTGCCATTTTGAGGGCAACAACTCCGGCAAGGGGGGCGCCGGCGAAGAGGGCGGCAACGGTGGCGATGGCGGAGGACTCTATAGCGGCGCAGCGGGCATAACGCTAAGCGGTTGCACATTTACAGACAACGAGACCGGCAAGGGCGGTAGCAGTTACAAAGCAGGTTGGTATACCGGGAATGGCGGCCGTGGCGGAGGGATGCTGAACTCCGGAAATAACGTCACCGTGGTGAACTGCCAATTCACGGAAAACAAGACCGGCCAGGGTGGTGGGGACGGGATAAAAAAGGATGGAAGCGGTGGTCGCGGTGGTGGAATTGGGAATGGGACGGGGTCCAACCTCACCGTGATAAACACCAAGTTCACAAACAACGAGACAGGGTCGGGTGGCAGCGGAAGTGATTGGGGAGGAGACTCCGGGTCCGGCGGCGGGATATTCAGTGGCAACGGGGATAACTTGACCCTGGTTGGATGTACGTTTTCCGGCAACAAGACCGGTAACGGTGGCCAACCAGGGGGGCACGCCGGCAACGGAGGTGGTGTCGTCGTCTGGAGTGGCGGGAATAACCTCAAGGTGGACAACTGTCTCTTCGAAGGCAACCAGGCCGGCAATGGGGGAGACTCACCAGGCGGTGAAGGGGGCACGGGGGGAGACGGGGGCGCCATTGCTGCGTCTAATGCAAACGACGGTGGAGTCAAAATTACCAACAGCACATTCTACGGAAACCAATCCGGCGCGGGCGGCAGCGGCAGTGTGTCCGGCGACGACGGGACGGGCGGTGGAATATACAATTGGGCCTCAAATATATCGATAGTTAACAGCATCCTCTGGGCCAACAAGGTGGACGGTGGAGCCGGCACGACCAGTGGCGAGCAACTTACAGGCGGCGGGGTTTCCTACAGCTGCGGCAACGAATTTTCCGGAAATAACAACATATCGGCAGAGCCACTGCTCGATTTGGAGTTTCGCCTGACAACAGGATCCCCTTGTATAGATACCGGCTCCGACGACGGAGTGGCCAAAGACAAAGCAGATTTGGACGGGGACAGCGACACGGCGGAGAAGGTCCCCTTCGATTTGGACGGCAACGACCGCATCGTGGACGGACCATCACCGGCCCCGGATGTGGGCACGCCCACAGTGGACATGGGCGCCTATGAAATGCCGAATGGTGGCTACTGATTATTAAAGGCCATGGATTTGTTTAGTTGGAAATTTGGTAATGTTTGAGGAAAACGAATGAGAATATTTACAACAGTGCTAATTAGTTCGTTACTGACATTTTCTCTTCTTGTTGGTTGCAACAATGGGTCGGATGCCTCCGACACTGACGATGATTTGGGCGTAGACGGCGGCTCGGACACGGATATCAATTCAGACACCGGGAGCGATATTTCCGCGGACGACTGTACAATCGGTGCGACAAAGTGCGTGGGATCATGGGTTGATGAGTGTGTCGACGGCCAGTGGGAGCATCTCGTAAACTGTGCGGATACAAATCAAACATGCATCATGGATAGTGGGGAGGCCAAATGCTTTGGCGAAGGAGATGCGGACACGGATACCGACTCCGATGCAGATACTGATGCCGATACTGATACAGACACGGATACGGATACCGACTCTGATTCCGACTCCGATACCGATTCTGACTCTGACTCCGATACTGACACAGAAACTGACTGCCCAAACCACTGGACCGGTGAAAACTGCGACACATGCCCGGACGACGACACCCTGGGACATTGGAATCCTGCACCGGATTGCAATAGTTGTCTCAATCACTGGAGCGGCGCAGATTGCCTGACTTGTCCGAACGACGACACCATGGGACATTGGGATTCCGCCCAGCAGTGCAATGCCTGCATAGACAACTTTGCCGCTGACAAGTGCCTGGAATGCGGAACTCACTGGATTGGTGACGATTGCGATGAGTGCCCGAACGACACCACGCTTGGGCATTGGGATCCGGCGCAGGATTGTAATGCCTGCCTTGGCAACTTCCAAGGCGATGATTGTATGGATTGTACGACTAACTGGACTGGCGACGATTGCGACGAGTGTCCGGACGACAGCACGCTTGGCCATTGGGATCCGGCGCAGGATTGTAACGCCTGCCTGGGCGTCTTCACCGGCGAAAAGTGTAAGGAGTGTCCGCCAAACTTCGTGACTACGCCCGACTGCGACGCCTGTTTACCTGGCTACGGCACAGTGGATATCATGTGTAGCCCGTGTATCATCTATGTGGACCAATCGGCAGATCCCGACGGCGACGGCCTGTCGTGGGGCACGGCATTGACCACTGTCACCGAGGGAATCCAGGTTGCCGCGACCGCCGTGGAAACGGGCGCCGGTACCGCACCCGAGTGCGACGTCTGGGTTGCTGCGGGTACCTACAAGCCCACCACCGGGAGCGATCGCTCGGCCACCTTTTCCCTGGTTCCAAACGTTCACATCTTTGGCGGCTTCGCCGGGGACGAGGCCATCTCCGGGACCGTCAAGGACGATAGAAACTTCGTGACCAACCAGACCATCCTTTCTGGGGACATCGGCACACCGGCCGACACCTCAGACAACGTATACCACGTGGTCACAGGCAGCGACGACGCCACACTAGACGGTTTCACGGTAAAACTTGGACATGCCGACGGCTCGGGAGAAGACCAATACGGAGGCGGCATGTACAACTTCCAAACCTCTCCCACGGTGAACGAGTGCATCTTCGAGGAGAACTCGACAGGGGATGGAGCGCCGGGCGCGGCCGCCTCGAGCGGCACAGCGGGCGATGGCACCGACGGCGGGCACGGCGGCGGGATGTACCTATTCGAGTCGTCCCCCACAATCACCGATTGCGAATTTAACAGCAACACGGCCGGCAACGGGGGCATTGGGGGAGCGTGCACCGGAAGTTGTACCGCAGGAGATCTCGGAAGTAACGGTAGCGGTGGTAGCGGTGGCAACGGAGGGGCAATATACATCGGCCAAGCCTCGTCACCTACTATTACCGGTACAACATTCGACGGCAATACTGCCGGTTCCGCAGGAGATGGTGGCGGTGGCAACGCCAGCGCCAATAGCCAGGGTGGAGAAGGTGGTAATGGCGGTGGCGTGTGCATTGAAGGAAACACTGCATCGCCGTCACTAACGAGCTGTAATTTTTTAAACAACAAGTCGGGCGATGCAGGACACAGCATTCTCCAGGCAGACGGCACGTACGGAAAAGACGGCGGCGGCGGCGGCGGATTGTACATCTCTAATTCATCCCCCACCATCGAACTTTGCCATTTTGAAGGCAACACAACGGGCAATGGGGGAGACGGTAAGCGAGGCGGCGACGGCGGAACCGGAGGAGGCGCTGACAACCGCGCAGGGAGCGTCACGTTTAATGGTTGTACGTTTACAGACAACGAAACCGGCAAGGGCGGTAGCACGTACGATAATGGCATTTACTACGGGCTTGGTGGCGATGGCGGAGGATTGTATACCAAGGCGGGCAATGTCAAATTGGTTGATTGCCAATTCACTGGAAACAAGACCGGGCAAGGAGGGTATGGGACAGGAGTATATGGAAACAGTGGTCGCGGTGGAGGGGTTGTGAATGACGGGACTGGTTTCGTCGTGTTAAACACCGCATTCACAAACAACGAGACCGGGGGCGATAGCATTGAAAATTCCTGGGGAGGAAACTCCGGGGTTGGCGGTGCAGTATTTGGCGACGAAAATGGCATGATCTTTGTTGGATGCACATTTTCGGGCAACAAGACGGGCAATGGAGGTGATGGAGGGGGCAACGCCGGCAGCGGAGGTGCATTGGCCGTTGGGAGTGTTTATGGTTCTGGCGATAACCTCAAGGTGGACAACTGTCTTTTTGAAGGCAACGTCGCCGGCAATGGAGGCGATGGAGGGGGCGATGGAGGAAATGGGGGCGGCGTGATTTTGGACGGTACAAATAAACCCCAAATTACGAGCTGTACATTCCACGGAAACCAGGCCGGCGCGGCCGGCAGTGGTGGTGGCGCTCCAGGAGAGACCGGTGGCCTGTACGTGGACGGAGGAGGGAATAGGACGATAGTCAACAGTATCTTCTGGGCCAACGAGGTGGTCGGAGGATCCGGCACGAGCTCGGCCGAGCAGATAAACGGCGGCACGATTACCTTCAGCTGCGTTCAGGGTTGGGGCACGGGTAACAACAACACATCGGCGGATCCATTGCTCGATTCGGAGTTTCGCCTGACAACAGGATCCCCTTGTATAGATACCGGCTCCGATGATGGCGTGGCCAACGACAGAGCAGATTGGGACGGGGACAGCGACACCGCGGAGAAGGTCCCCTTTGATTTGGACGGCAACGACCGCATCGTGGACGGACCATCACCGGCCCCGGATGTGGGCACGCCCACAGTGGACATGGGCGCCTATGAAATGCCGAATGGTGGCTACTGATTTACCGGTTTTGAATTTGTTTGTGGAAGGATTGAAGAGGATTCAGGGGAACTACAATGAGAACAACGACAAAGATACTAGCTGGATTTACATTGGCATCTTCAGTTTTCGTTGGTTGCGACAATGGTTCGGATGCCTCAGACGCTGACGGCAATGCTGGCGGAGACGGCGGTTTGGATACGGATATCAATTCAGACACTGGGAACGATATCTCTGTGGACGAATGTACGAGCGGCGCGACGAAGTGCGTGGGAACGTGGATTGAAACGTGCGTGGACGGCCAGTGGGAACAAACCGTGGACTGCGCGGAAACGAATCAAACCTGCATCATGGATAGTGGTGAGGCCGATTGCTACGGCGAAGTAGATGCAGACACGGACACCGATGTCGATACGGACACGGATGCCGACACGGATTCAGATTCGGATACAGACAGCGATACGGATACGGACACGAATACAGATTCAGACACCGATTCCGATACAGGCACGGCCGTCGACTGCCCCAACCAGTGGACCGGTGGCAACTGCGATAAGTGTCCTAACGACGACATACTCGGCCACTGGGATCCGGATGCGGAATGCAACGGGTGTCTCAACTACTGGAGCGGAGATAACTGCGATACCTGCCCTGACAACGACACGCTCGGTCACTGGGATCCGGGTGCGGATTGCAATTCCTGTATCGGTAACTTTACCGGTGAAAAGTGCACAGTTTGCCAGAACCAATGGAGCGGAGACAATTGCGATGTCTGCCCTGACGACGGCACACTCGGTCACTGGGATTCGGCCGACGATTGCAAATCGTGCCTCAACAACTGGTCCGGAGAAAAGTGCGATCTTTGTTTGGACAATTGGGATCCGAATCAGGCCTGCAACGCCTGCATGCCGGGATACATTCTCGATGAAATCGGCGATTGTTCCATCCGTGTGCGCTACGTCAAGATAGATGCACCGGCCGACAAACAGGACGGCTATTCCTGGAAGACAGCTATCCGCTCGCTGGATGATGCTCTGGAGCGCGTCCGTACTATCGTAGAAGCAGACGGCGGTCCCGTTGGTTTCGAAATTTGGGTTGCCGGGGGCATGTACACCCCGGATACAGCCGATGATAGGAGCGCCTCATTCCAAGTTCCTCCTGGTGTCCAGCTGTATGGCGGTTTTGCCGGCACGGAAACCGATCGAGATACCCGACTGATCGACATGACAGCCGAAACAAAATTCCAGAACCCGACAACACTGAGCGGGGACATCGGCACTATCGATAATGTTTCCGACAACCTCTACCATGTGCTCGTGGGCGCCGATGGCGCGGGCGTGGATGGTTTCGTGATCACCGGAGGAAACGCCGATGGTTCAGCTCCGGACAACAAAGGCGGCGGAGTCTACATGTCCGCCGGAGCGATCGAGATCAGCCACACGGTAATAACCGAAAACCAGGCTTCCGATTCAGGGGGTGGAATCTACGCGGATGGGACAACACTCCTCCTTGATGAATGTGTCTTCGACAAAAACCAGGCGAGCGATGGAGGCGGCGTTTACCTCACCGCCGGCTCATCCGCCATCATTTCCGGCAGCACCCTGTCCGGTAACGACGCCAGCGGATCCGGCGGCGCAATCAACACCCATGCCGGTACTGCCGATATCTCGGGGAGTACTTTTACCCTCAATAGCGCCGGTGTATCAGGCGGTGCCGTCGCCTGCTACGATGCAACCGAATTCATATTCTCTGCAAGCTCGCTGATCACGAATACTTCAACTGATCACGGCGGGGGACTCTACCTTAGCGAGACGACCCTGGTAACTATCTCCGACTCAACCATCGAGAGCAACATCACCCGCAACGGTATCGATGCCGTCGATGAGGGCCAGATACCAGCCACTACACCAGGTTCCGGGGCCGGTGTGTATGCAACAGGCTCGGACTTGACGGTCATACGCAGTTTGTTCAACGGCAATAGCACCGGCAATGGCGCCAATGGATTCAATGGATTCAATGACGATGACCCAACAGTCGCCGAAATGAGCGCGGGTCACGGAACGAGTGCCGGTAGTGGGGCAGGCATCGCTGCTGTCAACTCGACATTGCAGGTTGTTGCTTCCCGCTTTTTGAGCAACACCACCGGCAACGGCGGGTACGGTGGAGATCCAGAGATCGAACTCGTCTGGGAGCAAACACCATGTGGGTGGCTGATTGTATGGGGAACAGAAGCCGGCACTAGCGCAGACGGCGGATCAGGTGGCAGCGGTGCTGGCATCTACTCGCTCAACTCAACAAGCACTGTTGTAAGCAGCATGTTTCGCGGCAATGTAACCGGCGACGGCAACTATGAGGGAGCCGAAAACACTTATACTCGAAGTTGGTGCAAGACCAACGAGTATCCCGAGAAACGCTTCGACACGATAGTGACAATCAAAGGCGAATCAGGTTCCGGTGGCCATGGGGCCGGCTTTCGTCACGAGGGAGACGGTAGCGCAACACTGGTCAATATTACCGCCGTGGAGAACCTTACGGGCAACCCCGGTCCGGACGGTCCCGTGCCTCCGGTCGGTACGGAGGGAACAGTCGGGACAGGCGCGGCCGTTTCCGCGGACAGCACTCCGGATCTGGCACTGACCAACAGCATACTCTGGGACAATGTAACGGGAACCCCCGCTTCGACCGAGCTGAGTGTTACTGAACAACAGGTCTACGGATCATACTTCCCCCTGCGCTCCTGTATTCAAGAGATCCCATTGGACGTGGGCATAGGAAACATCAACAGCAACCCGCTTTTTGACGTCGATTTTCATCCACAGAACGGGTCCCACTGCATCGACGGCGGAGAAACCGCTGCGCTTCCGAGCGACTCGGTCGACCTTGATGGAGACAGCAATACTGACGAGCCTTCGCCTCTCGATTTAGACGACAAACTCCGGGTGGTCGGCGGCTACGTCGACATGGGAGCTTATGAATATGGAACCGAATGAAGAGAAATGGAAAAAAACTAGAACTGACCATTGTGATGGCACAAATCATTTCGAGTTATGCAGTAAAGGAGAGAAACTATGATTGCGACCGCTAAAAGACAGGTGACTGTGTTTCTGGGATTGTTGATGCTCCTTGGCATCGGCACCCGAGTGCTGGCCGACACAGGGGTTTCGGACGAGCGGGTTGTTCTGCCCGATGGTCCCGGGTCAATAGGTGGTGTTGGAGAAAACGCCGAAATCGACCCGAACATGGGTATGATGCGCTACAGCATCAAAATCGAAACACCGGCTGGATTCAACAAGGTGACACCGTCACTCAGTCTGAGCTACGGTTCGGGAAGCGGCAGCTCTGTCCTTGGCATCGGCTGGAGTATGAGCCTGCCCCATATCGAACGAATGAGCCTGAGGGGGCTGCCCGAGTACGGCACTGACGACGAGTTCGCGGTGAACGGCAGCGACGAATTGGTCGAAGTCGGTACTGACGGCACGACACTAATCTTTCGCAATCGTTTTGAGAAGGGCTTCATCCGTTACAAGTGGCACGAGCCCGGAGACGGCAAGGGGGGCTATTTTACGGCCGAGTATCCCGACGGCACGGTGAGTTACTTCGGAGCGGATCAAGAGGGCGACGACGTGGCCACATCTCGTGTTTCCACCGCAGATGGGGGAGTATTTCGATACCATCTGGTGGAGACCGTCGATCCTTACGGACACCGCATCAGTTACACATATGTAAAGCACGGTGACTTTGCCGTTATCGATGAGATCGGCTACGTGTTCACCGGTGGTGCGACCCCACGCTTCTCTGTAAAATTCACCTACGAAGATCGGGAAGACGTGCTGTCCGACTGCGTGCCCGGCTTCAACCTGTTGCTTACCAAGCGTATGTCCGGCATTCAGGTTCTCTCCGGTGCGACCCAGGTCAAGCGGTATGCCCTGACATATGAGGAGTATACAAAGTCTGGCGGCTTCACGCGTCTGGCCGCGGTCAAGCAATACGGGGTCGAAGACGAGCTGCATCCGATCAATTTCAGTTTCGGTTATTCGAGATCACTGGGAGGCGCTTGCGAATCCGATTGCGAAGGGCCCTACATGGTCGACATGGGCACATTGCCAGGCGGGGTGGACATCAGCACCGGTCGCGCGACCCTGCTCGACATTAACGGCGACGCCTTGCCGGACGTGCTCAACACCACAAACGAAGGGATTCATAGTTTCTACATCAGCGAAATCGGCACAGATGGAAATCCCGGCTTTACCGACACTGTTGTGGAGAGCACCTCTACCACGAGCGGCAGCTCCTTTGTATTGAACGCGCCGGGAGTTCAGGTACTCGACGTGAACGGTGACGGCTTTACCGATATCATTTCGTCACGCGTGGGCGATGTGCTCTGTAACACTGGCGCCGGTGACTGGACCGGCACGGACTGCATTGCCAACAGCACCCTCCCCCAGATGGACGAAGACGGGGAAGGAGACGCCAATCCGCTTCACGTTCGCTTTATGGATTACGACAACGACAAACGAATCGACATGATTCGGACGAACTACGGATCCACCGAGGTCTTCCACAACACGGGCGGCGCCTTTACCTCGACCCTCGTGGATGAAATGGGGGCGGTATTTGACGACAGCACCCTGCAACTGACCGACATGAATGGGGACAACTTGCAGGACCCGGTTGAGATTTTGGCCGGCGGGCAAATTCGTTACAAGCTCAACTTGGGATTCGGCAAATGGACCGACTGGGTCGAGGTTACCTTAAGTGGCATCGGCGAGTCCGCACTGCTAAACGCCAAGCTCGAAGATATTAACGGAGACAGTCTCTCCGACATCGTGGTCGTCCTGGCCAATGAGGTGAGCTACTCGATAAATCGCAACGGTACGAGCTTTGACCCGTTTGTGACACTGACAAGTGACGAAGTTACAGGAGACGTGCCCGAGAACAACGCCGAGACCTCGGTGCTGTTTGCAGACATGAACGGCAACGGCTCTCGAGATATCGTCTGGATCACCAATGGCGGAGCAGTGAAATTCCTCGAGCTGTTCCCGGTAAAACCGAATTTAATCAGCCGCATTTCAAACGGCATCGGCAGTGAACAACTCATCGAGTACGGCACAAGCGTGGCCCAGCAGGCCCGCGACAAAATCAACGCCCCGTGGCAGTACAAACTGCCCTACGCCATGAACCTGGTCATAGCCTCGGATCAATGGGTGACCCTCACAGGCGACGACGACGGCCAGGGCCTTCACTCAAGGGTAGAATACGTCTATCACGATGGATACTACGACGGCGCGGAAAAGACCTTCCGAGGTTACGAAGATGTCGAGGTCTTTGAGTTGGCCGACATGACCCAGGACAGCCAAGAGCCCGGTCTCGCGATGATGCACTACGACGTGGGCGCCTCTGACCCGTACTACAATGGCTTACTTTTATCTAAGAACATTTTCGCCGGCGAAGAAGGTAGCCGCCGGGAGCTCGAGCGCCAGACGACCGAGTACGAAGATTGCGAGGTTGCAGGCGTTCCAACAAGTGGGCTCAGGCTCGATGTGCGGCATGTCTGCGAGACCGCGAATCAGATAGTTATTATCGAAGGATCTACCGACAACAAGGAATGGGTTACAAAACGCACCGAGCTTGGCTATGACGGATATGGCAACGCCAATCAGAAGTCAGCCCTGGGGGTCATCCATTACGGACCTCCCGATTCTCCGGTAGCCTGTGTAGCTTGCGGCTCTGGGGACGACTTCGGCACCCCTTGCGGAGCCTCCTGCACAGGGGACGAGTTCTATACTGAAATCGATTTTGTTGAACCTGGCGAAGACACGGGTGGGCTGTGGTTGCTCGGTAGTCAGTACCGCAAGGTAACGTATGGATCGGCTGACGGTCCCAAGTCGGAGACGCTGACCTACTACGACGGAGAGGCATATCAAGGACTCACCCTCGGCACGATGACCAAGGGGCTTATCTCGTCGGTGTCACAAAAGGAAGAAGAGGGAAAAGAAGAGCTCATCTACTCTGCC
>JAAEPW010000240.1 GCA_024232355.1 Chloroflexota bacterium
GCCGCCGAGTGGGACTTGGAGGTGGACACTACGCCACCGGCCCCACCGGCCTTGCTCAACCCAAGCAACGGCACCATCATCACTGTGCAAACCCTCGACCTCACCTGGGTAGCCAGTGTCAGTTCTGACGTGGCAGGATATCTAATCGACTTTGACGGCACGGTGGTGGATGTGGGTAACACGACCACCTACGCCACCGGCCCCCTGTCCAACAATACGTACACCTGGACTGTGGCGGCTTACGACGGAGTGGATAATACCAGTGCCTACACCGATACTTGGAGCTTTCAAGTAGACAGTTCCGTACCCTTAGCGCCAGCGCTGCTCAGCCCGGCCGACGGCGCCATCACCAGCACCACGGCTCTCACACTCGAATGGGCAACCAGCGTCAGCCCTGGCGTCACAGGATACTTGGTGGATTGGAATGGTACGGTGGTAGATGTAGGGAATGTCACCATCTCTACCACCGGCATCCTGGCCGATGGAACCTACACCTGGACCGTCGCTGCTTACAATGGAACGTACACCAGCGTCTATACCGACGTGTGGTCGTTCACCGTGGATACCACGCCGCCAGACGTTCCCGTGCTAGTCAGCCCGTCGAATGGCACTGTCACCAGTACCACCGAATTCACCCTCACCTGGGCAGCCAGCACCGGCGCAGCGGGCTACATGCTCGACTTTGACGGCAGCATCAGCGACGTGAGTAACGTCACCGAGTACGCCACTGGTGTGTTGGCCGACGGCACCTATACCTGGACCGTTGCAGCGTACGATGGGTTGAACAACACCAGCATCTATGCCGCCGAGTGGGACTTGGAGGTGGACACTGTGCCACCGGTCCCACCGGCCTTGCTCAACCCAAGCAACGGCGCCATCACCACTGCGCAAACCCTCGACCTCACCTGGGTAGCCAGTGCCAGCTCTGACGTGGCAGGATATCTGCTCGATTTCAACGGCACGATTGTGGACGTGGGTAATACGACCACCTATGCCACCGGCCCCCTGTCCAACAATACGTACACCTGGACTGTGGCGGCTTATGATGGAGCGAATAATACCAGTGCCTACACCGATACTTGGAGCTTTGAAGTGAGCAGTCTCGCACCCTTCCCGCCAGCTCTGCTCAACCCGGCCGACGGCGCCATCACCAGCACCACGGTTCTCACACTCGAATGGGCAACCAGCGTTAGCCCTGGCGTCACCGGATACCTGGTGGATTGGAATGGTACGGTGGTAGATGTAGGGAATGTCACCATCTCTACCACCGGCATCCTGGCCGATGGAACCTACACCTGGACCGTCGCCGCTTACGATAGAACGTACACTAGCGTCTATACCGATGTGTGGGCCTTTACCGTTGACACCTCGGTTCCCAACACTCCACCGGCGGCCGTGGACGACAGCTACAATACCACTCTGGACGTGGTGCTGACAGTACCCACACCGGGCGTCTTGTTCAACGATACCGACGATGACGGTGACTCACTCACAGCGATACTGGATACCGTTCCGGTCAGTGGTTCATTGAGTTTGAGCGCCGACGGCTCCTTTGTTTACACACCGACCGTCGGTTTCAGCGGCATCGTCAGCTTTACCTATCACGCCAACGACAGCACTGACGATTCGAACATCGCCACCGCCACCATCACCGTGACAGCGAACCGTATCTTTTTGCCGCTAGTACTAAAGAACACAGGCTCATGACGCGAAACGACTGGTAAAAACCTCAAGGGGTTTACGTGGACACAAAAGCCCCCTGGCCTGTTTCAGGCCAGGGGGTTCGGTCTATTTTGTGCTTTTTCGGAGATGTGGGGGTTTGCTGTGTCCATAGGGGGTGGTACTGACCCATTATTCACTACCGGACACTTTTTGGTAGTGTCCCTGGATAATTGAGATAATTGTGGCATACTATAGGCAAAATCATCATGGAAGGTGGAGGAAAAAGATGAAGCAGATAGTAAGCCTAACCGTAACGTTATCGTTGATTTTTGCGTTTTGGACATGTGGCATCA
>JAAEPW010000241.1 GCA_024232355.1 Chloroflexota bacterium
AATGTCGTTAAGTTAAGGAATAGTGAGGTTGTGAAAGCCTCAAAACAACCAAAGAAAAGGCATTTTAAGCCAGTTTTGGGTCAACATACTCGACAGAATTGGCTAGTTGAAGATAGTCAAATCCTTAACTTAATGACATTGCATAGTGAACACATTGGCAGTGCCAACGAGTATAGCCAGCGAGGCGATTTAATCACGATGGCATGAATTTGCGAATTTCACAAATATATTTCCGCTAACCTAATCTGGATCAAAATTTGTGCCATTCGTGATTTGGTCAACATGCTGTTGACCAATATATACTTCTGAGGTCTTGCCCGGATTATTGAGATGACACTATTCCTGGTGTACAATACACTCTAATTGCTTGGTGAATTGTGAATGCAATGTGAACGCAGAGGGAGGGTTGGTGAGAGTAAAGATTAGGACCGGCGTATACCTGGCGCTGCTGGCCATCATGTGGTCGAGTTCCGTGACTGGGTCTTGTATCGCGAGTTCACAAGGCGCTGGTCTCGCCATCGTAGACGTACAGACCAACAGCAACATAGTGGGACGCTATGAAAAGTTCGAGTTGACCTTTGACGTCACCGGCACTGCCGCTTCACATCTCGATTGGCCCTACGATCCCAACCCGCCTCTTGGCTTGCCCGCTGGTGAAGGCATTACGGTGGATGGCCTTTTTTCCCCCGACAACTGGACCACTGTCTACACCCAGCCCGCCTTTCTGTACTGGCCCTACACCTACACCGTGCATAATGAATGGGATCATCTTTATCCATCCGAGGACCCGGTGTGGAAGATTCGCTTCGCTTCACCGGCCACCGGTGTCTGGCGCTACCGTATCCGAGCTACCGACGCTTCGGGCACAGTGCTTTATCCTGCTAGTGGTGACATCGCCTTTACCGTCGAGCCTTCTGATGATCCTGGCTTCTTGCACGTCAGCCAGGCCGACCCACGCTACTTTGAGTTCGATGATGGCACGCCATTCGTTGGCGTGGGGCATACCGAGGGTTTCGACCGGTTTCGACTGGTCCAGGAAGCAGAGGAAAAGTTTTCTCGCCTCTCAGATAGCCGTGTTAATTTCATCCGCGTCTGGTTAAGCAGCTACTCTATTTCTAGTTCAGCGTGGTGGCCTTGGGTTTCGCACCACCTGGGCTATGATGGGTATCTGCCTGCCACCAGTCTTACTATTGAGGATACTTATGCTGGTGGCGACGTGGCGATGAAACTCGATTCGGACAATCCCTGTATGCGCCAGGGAAGGTATCCTATCGCAGTGTTGCCGGGAAAAGAGTACCGTGTCCGGGCGCGAATCAAGGCTGTGGGCATAAGCGGGCCATCTCAGGCGGGAGATTTTGGCTTTGTCATCAAGTTGGGGGACTGGTTGGACCAGGATTGTGCCTCTCTTGGCACAGGTACCCCGGTCACTCCTTACGTGACCGGTACCGACGGCGCGTGGCAGATCGTCACTGGTACTCTTACGGTCGATGATTACTTTTTATACGTGTTGGATAACGTCTATCTTACCTTGACCAATGTTGACGGCGGTACTGTGTACGTGGACCAAGTTTGGCTAGAGGAGCAAACGGGACCAGACACGTATGGCCCCAATATCCTGCCCAAACCAAAGATGAACGCCCATACCTATTTTGACCCGATGAGGCCCTGGCAATGGGACCATATTTTGGACCAGGCAGCGGCGCAAGGTGTGTATCTCAAGCTGGTCGTGCTGGAAAAGAACGAATGGATATTTAATCGTATCACATCCGCCGGAACGATGACCACTACTGCCAGCAACGATAACTTTTACGCCGCGCCCGATACCAAGGCCCGTTGGCTGCACGAGGCGTGGTGGCGCTACCTCGTCGCCCGTTGGAGTTATTCCACTGCCGTGCACTCTTGGGAACTGCTCAACGAGGGTGACCCTTTCAACGGCCTCCACTATGAGCAGGCCCAGGCTTTTGCTCAGTACATCCACGAGCACGATCCCAACCGGCACTTGGTGACTACCTCTTTCTGGCACAGCTTTCCTATGGACGAGTTTTGGGCCAATTTGACCTACTCCGATCTGGATTATGCGGATTTGCATGCCTATATCTCTACCGGCTGGGGTGAACGCGCCGTTATCCCCGATATCCCGCCTTCTCCCTTGGCTTACTCGAATGTTTCGGATTACGATGGAAGCGGCTGGAGTGTAACACTGAATGGTAGTGCCGACGCCTACAGCGCAAACCTTTGGGGGGTTGACATTCGGGGAGTGGGTGAATGGTTACTGCGCTATCGTCTGAAATTGGAAGGATGGTCTGGTTCGTGTGACAAGGGTAACGAACTTTCCGGACCTCGCTTGATCTGGTGGCTATTGGACGTCAACGGAACAGATACCCGGCGAAACGTCGTGCCGCCTAGGAATGATGGACTGGATTGGCCTTGCTCCACTCCCACTACCTCCACAGGTTGGGTGTCTTATGACAGTGCTCACACGGCCACCGGAGAACAAGCCCCCTTAGAAGCTCGTATCGTCATCGGTGACGATTTACCCCATAAAATTACCATCGGTGTGCAAAACTCGTACGGTAGTGACGGTACGGCCTATTTTGATACTGTGGAATTGATCGCGCCTGATGGCCGGACGCTCTCTGTAAATGGCAATATAGAACTCGACCCCTCACACGAGGATGCTGCGCTATATACTGCATCCTACAGTCTTCTTTGGGGAGGCGACAGTGCAGCGGGAGCAGGCAAACCTCTGGTACGGGGCGAGGCGGGGCTGGATTACCCTGGAGGTCCTCAGGAGGAGCAAGATGATTTGGCTCTGGATACGGAGGGAGTCTGGCTGCACAACCTTGCCTGGGGTGGAATCAACCCGGGCGGTATGTACGACCTTTATTGGTGGACAGACAACATTCGTGATCACGACCTTTATTATCACTACAAGGCTTTTCGTGACTTTATGGACGGTATCCCGTTGACCAACGGTCGCTACCAAGACGCCCGTGCCGTCACATCTGATTCCAATCTGCGCGCCTGGGGGCAAGCAGACCGCGTCGCCAGGCGCGGCCACCTGTGGGTGCAGAACCGCCAGCACACCTGGCGCAACGTGGTAGATGGCGTTGCCATCGCGCCGATCTCTGGTTCTGTGACGATCCCCGATCTTTTGCCCGCGCCCTATCGCGTCACCTGGTGGGACACCATCGACAGTACGCCTTTCCTCACCCAGACTGTGACCAACACCGCCGGTACCTTGTCCCTAGCCTTGCCTGCGCCGCTCGCCACTGACGTAGCCGTCAAATTTGAGCCAGTCACCGATCTTGGGGAGATGTGTTCCGTCTATTTGCCCGTCATTCTCAGAGATGACTAATTTTTCATCGGACTGACCGGTGTGTCTCTAGCTAATTTTCAATAACTTGTTTACCATGCTCTGACGCTCGTCCTCTACCATGATAAGTACTAGAAAAACAGATTTGCCCTCACATCAGTGAGGGCTTTTGGGGAATTGAACAATGCAGACAGCAGATCTGGGTTTGGGCACAACTTTTGAACGGTTCGCCATCTACGAGTGGCTAGCCTCCGTGGCAGACGGCTACCCCATCCACGTGGCCCTGGAGGGACCGGGGGATGGAGTCGCGGGGATCCCCGGCGTCCACAGCATCCCTTTGGCTCAAAAGGGATGCGAGGTAACCGTGGTGCTGGAGGACCCGGTGGAGGTGGCCTTGGCACGGCAGACGTGGTCTGCCCAGGATTGTCTGGCGCAAGGGCAGTTCGCTTGCTTGCAGGGATTATCGTTGCCTTTTCCCTCCCGTCACTTTGACCTGGTGTGGAACTTTAACCGGTTGCCGTTCTTGGACCCAACGGCGCTGGTGGCAGAGATGGTCCGCCTCTCCCGGCGCTACGTGGCCCTGGTGGTGCCCAACCGGCGCAACTATGGCTTTCCGGCCCGACGGCTCTACCATCTGCGCACCGGCCTTCCTTGGACCTACGGCGATATGGCGGTGATGACCCCCAGCGCAGTGCACAAACTCTTGCGCCGGGCCGGACTGCGAATCTTAGAGACGCGCTGGTTGGACGTACCCTGGTGGCCGGACATCATAGACCCGGTGGAATGGCTCGTCGCGATGATCCCTGGCGCGGATAAATTGCTTGCCCGCCGCCAGCAAGGTGGCGATCGGCGGAACGGATATCGCTGGGAGCCGGAAAACCTGCCCTACTTTGACCCCGTCGCTCACGCCGGCGTTCATCAACGGATGCGGCGTCTGGGCTGGATGGAGCGGACCTGGCCTCCTTTGTTTCAGACGCCGTTCGCCCATCACTTTGCAGTGCTGGCGGTGCGGGAGGATGCCGATGCTTGACCTGGCGTGGCGGCTCCCAGCTTATTGGCTCTCTCGAAGATTACGCCAGGGCTGGCCTCGGCGCTTGCCGATGAACCTGACCTTGAGTTTGACCTATCGCTGCAACTCTCGTTGCGCTACCTGCAACGTGTGGAAGCGGGAGGCGGACGAGTTGACGGTGGATGAGTGGGAGCGGGTGCTGCGCTCGCTGGGCCACGCTCCCTACTGGATCACCGTCAGTGGTGGAGAACCACTTTTGCGCAAGGACGCCGTCGACATCATCCGTCTGGCCTACGAACACTGCCGCCCGGCTATCCTCAACATCCCCACCAACGGCTTGCTGCCGGACCGGATCAGCCGCGCCGTAGCCGAGGTGACAGCGGCCTGCCCGCGCACCAGCATCGTGGTCAACCTGTCGCTGGATGGCTGGCAAGACGATCACGACCGCATCCGGGGTGTACCCGGCAACTTTGAACGGGCGATGGAGACCTACCGGCGGCTGCAAGCGCTGGATGCTCCCAACCTGACTTTGGGTATCCACACTGTCATTTCCCGCTTTAACGCCGAGAGTGTCCCCGCTCTGTACACCCGCGTGCAAGCGGAGCTGGCCCCCGATTCCTACATCAGCGAAATCGCCGAGGAGCGTGTAGAACTGGGGACCATAGGGGCTGATATCAGCCCCACTCTCGACCAGTACCGGGATACCATCGAACAAGTGATGGCGCTGCAATCCCATCACCCGCCTTCCGGGCTGGGTGGGGTGGCGTGGGCCTTTCGTCGCCGTTATTACCGCTTGGTGCAGCAGTGGCTCCGGGAGCGGCGGCAGATCGTGCCCTGTTACTCTGGCTGGGCATCGGCTCAGATCTCGCCGGACGGAGACATCTGGTTTTGCTGCGTTCGGGCCGAGTCGGTGGGTAACTTGCGGGAGACCGGCTATGATTTTGGGCAAATCTGGTGGAGAGAACGGGCCTGGGCGATGCGAGATGACGTGCGTGCGGGCCGGTGCGACTGCCCTCTGGCCAACGCTGCTTACACCAATCTGCTGCTGGATCCACCCTCGCTCGCCGGTGTGGCGTGGGACTTGGTTCGAAGGGGGCGATGATGAGGGTGCTGGTCACTGGGGCGACCGGTTTCATCGGCGGTTCCTTGGCACATTACCTGATGGCCCAGGGGCATCGCGTGCGCGCGCTGGTGCGTCGTGACAGTCCGTCGCTGGCCGAGGCGGGGATCGAGTTGCTTCAGGGAGACGTCACCGACCCCGAATCGGCGCAAGTTGCTATGCAGGGGATCGAGGTCGTATTTCACCTGGCTGCTGTGCGTGACGTGTGGGGCACGCCTGAATTGATCTACCGGCAAGTCAACGTCGAGGGCACGCAACACCTGCTGGACGCTGCTGCCAAGGCGGGTGTGGGGCGTTTCATCTATTGCAGCTCGGTGGGCGTCGCTCGCTACCCCGGCAACCTGGATGCTGACGAGACGTTGCCTTTTTCCGTGCCCATGAGCCAGGTCTTTTACCATCGCACCAAGGCCCAGGCGGAGCAGATGGCGCTCGATTACGCCCGCACGGGCCGGGTGCCGGCGGTGGTCGTGCGACCGGTGATCACATACGGCCCGGACGACGAATGGGGCATGGTGACCCGTCTGGTGATGATGCTGGCCCAGGGGCAGTTCATACCGATCGGAAACGGGCGCAACCACGTGGACTTGGCGTACGTTGATGATCTGGTAACCGGTATGCACCAGGCCCTGGAGCGGGCCGCTGTGGGAAAAGTCTATATTCTTTCCGGCACGTCGCCTATCCGAATGCGGGTGCTGATTGACAAAATTTGCGCGCTTTTGGGCAGACCCTCGCCGCGTATCTACATCCCTGCACCCATCGCCCGCACAACCGGGTGGGGGATGGAGACGCTTTACCGGCTCGGCGGACGACTAAGCCTGGACTTGAATGGCAAACAGCCCTTGGTCACGCGTGACAAGGTCGCCACGCTGGCGGTGGACCGGGGATTCAGCCACGCGCGGGCGCGTCGAGAACTGGGATACCATCCCCAGGTGGATTACGATGAGGGCCTGCAGCGCACGCTGAATTGGCTCCGGGAGACCGGTTTATGAACTGGAAAAGGAATAATCGCAATGTCAGTTCCACGTTTCTGGCGCTTTAATCGAAAGCGCTACATGCTGACCGGCACACAGTGTGCCAACTGCGGTGAGCGATTCCTCACCCCGCGCTTGGTATGCCCGCAATGCCACAACGAGATTGAACAGGTAGCGCAAGGCGTTTTCCCCTCCCTATCTGTAAAAAAAGAAGAAACCGGGATTTCTGGTCAGGTCAGTGTTACCGTATTGATTCCGGCCTACAACTCTGCTGACACTATTCGGGCGACGCTCTTTTCCTTGTTGGCGCAAGAGTTTGACGAGCCTTTTGAGATCATCGTGGTGGACAGCTCGTCCGATGAGACGCCTCGCATCATCGCGGAAGAGTTCCCCACGGTGCACTTGATTCACCTCGATCAGCAGACCGACCCCGGTACGGCGCGCAACCTGGGAATCGTACAAGCGGCGGGCGAGATCATTGCCTGCATCGACTCGGATTGCATCGCGCCACCCGACTGGCTGGAGCAGATGGTGGCCGCGCAGCGAGCGGGCCACGAGGTGGTGGGCGGCACCATCGAGAATGGCAACCCCGAGAGCCTCATCTCCTGGGCCGGATACCTGGCCGAGTTCCGCGAGTGGTTGCCGGCGGGCCATGCCCGTTTGGTCAACCACGTGCCAACCTGCAACATCTCTTACCACCGCTCAATATTTGTTCGCTTTGGGGGATTCCCCACCAAATTTTACCCTCAGGAGGACCTGCTCTTTCACTGGCGGCTTTCGCAGCACGGAGTGCCCATCAGATTCAACCCAGACATTCACGTGCGACATGTCCATCGCTCCACTTGGCGCGACTATAACCAGCACTCGCGCCGCATCGGGCGCATCACAGCGCGGGTGCTCAAGTTGACCTGCGAGGAAGGCGTTTTTCTGGCACGCTCGCCGCTGTTGGCACTGCTGGCGGCCCCGGTGCTGCCTCTGATCAAGTGGGCGCGCACGATTGGTGTGTTTATGAGCCAGCAGCCCGACGTGCTCCGCAAGCACGCACTGGCCCTGATTCCTTTCCTGCTAGGGTTGTACGTGTGGGCCGTGGGATTCGTCGAAGGCGCCTGCGCCCCGCCCCTTTGCGTTTCGCAGCAGGAGACGTTATGGCAGACCGATTAATGACCTTGCTGCACGGCACGCAGCTGGCATTGACCAGTGACCGGGATGATTTCCTCACCTTTGCCCGCGCCTATCTCGACCCGCTGCTCGACCCGACAGATGCCCGCCCGGACATCTCCGTCGCGCTAGAGTGGGAGGGTGAACTCGAAAGCCAGCCAGACCTGGAGCGGCTGGGTCGCCGAATTTGGGCCGGGCCGCAGCGCATCCGCTATGCTGAGATATGGCAAGCACCGGGCTTGCAGATCGACGTCAGTTGGCCGGAGGAGCCAGATGCTCCGCTCGCCCTGCGCGCCGCTTACGTCTGGCCGACGCGACGCGCCAAATGGTTTGCCCGCCTGATGCCCTGGGCGCGGGAGCGGCTTTTTGTTGCCCTCATTTACTATCTCGTCTACTTTCCGTGCGCTTGGTGGCTGGAACACCGGCGCGGCTGGACGCTCGTGCACGCCTCGGCGCTCGCCACGTCTGGCGGCGGCCTGACCTTTAGCGGACTTCCCGGTTGCGGAAAATCGACCACCGCGCTGGCTGCCTTGAACGCGCCGGAATCTCAGATCGTATCCGACAACCTCCTGTTCACCGACGGCCATCAGGTCTACGCCTGCCCTGAACCGATCCACGTGGATGAGAAAACCCGCACGCTGGTGGGCGATCTGGCAGGCCGCGTGCGCCCGACGGGGCGGGAATTCTCTCATCGGCGGCAAGATTACGAGATTGCGCCAGAGGCACGACGGTCGTCCACCACACCGTTGGCGCTGGGCTTTTTGCACGTGGGCCGCGAGACGAGCGTTCGCCCCGTAGACCGCGCTGTTGCCGCCCGCCGCTTGATGGCCAACGATTTTTTGGCCAAGGAGTGGATGGCCTACCAAGAGAGTGCGGCCGCGATGCACCAGGTCTGGCCGTCCATCGGTGACCACGAACGACGCTGGGAGAACGTGGCGACGTTGGCCCAATCAATTCCGTGCTTTGATGTCACCGTGGCCCGCGACGGGCAGGTACAGCAAGAGATAGAGCAGATCACTCGGGCAATGTTAAATGGCTAGTACGAATCCCAAATTGGAGCGTGGTATCACCGTCGTGACCCAATCCAATCTTCCGTCGTCGCCCCAGGCGATGCAAATCCTGGAACGATTGGGCCGCTCTGGCCTGTTGGCGTGCCCGCCGGTGGCCCTGCCCGACCTACACCTCAAGCCCCGGCTAGAGACGCCCTCCAGCACGGCCACCGCGACGCGCGACACCCTGGTGCTCGGCCTGACCAGTCCATCGCCCAACTGCGGCATGGCCCTGGCCGCCACCCCGTTGGGCGCAGATGACCTGGACGCAGAACGACTAGACGACCTGTTCAAACGTCTGGCGTCGGCCCTCGATCCCGACAACCGCCCGCCCGCCATCGACGACGCTGCCTTGGATGCCATCCTGCTCCACGGCGCAGCCGCCAACACCCCATCACCTTCAAGCGGCCATTCCGATGGCAGGCAACACGCTTCACGTTTCACGCTTACGGCTATCGCGGGCAGTGGGCAAGCTTTCTCTCCCGACGAGGCATCTGCTGACCACGCGGCGATTCTATCCAGCGTGCCCAAGGGTTTTCGCCCGGTGGCTCGGCAAAAGTTTGGCCTGGTCGGACGGGGTAACCACTTTCTCGAAGTGCAAGTCGTGGACCAAGTGTTGGACGAGCCGACGGCGACTGCCTGGGGACTATCGGCGGGGCAGGTGCTGGTGATGTCCCACGTCGATTCGGGCTACCTGGGAGCCATCGCCGGGCGGCTCTTTGCCCACCGGCGCAAGAACAGCCTACGGGGGCGACTGATCGAGTGGCGCATCAAATTGCCTTACCATTTGCGTGGCAAAGAGACTGCCCGCCGATTGCGACGCTTGCGCTACTTTCTCCCCCGCCGCTGGCTCTCCATTCAGGCCGACTCTCACGAGGGTCGTCGCTGCCGCTGGGCGCTGGGCGCGGCCACCAACTATGCCTTTGCCGGACGGCTGGCCGTGTTGAACACGTTGGCTCAGACCCTGAGCGAGGTCTGGGGCGCGGCGGCGGGCCAGACCCAACTGCTCTATGACGCGCCCCACAACGGCGTCTGGCGGGAGCAGATCGGCGAGCGGGTTCTGTGGGTGCACCGCCACAACGCGGCGCGAGTTGTCCCACCATCGCGCTTGCCCGCAGGCAGTGTCTACGAGGGCACAGGTCACCCGGTCTTGCTGCCGGGCACCGAGCGCACATCGTCCTACCTGTGTGCCAGCGGCGAGGGCGCGGCGCACACACTCCACTCGGCCGGCCACGGCGCTGGTCACACCGTGCAGGCCCTGTCCCGCCCGTTGGACGAACCGGCGCGATTCACCCGCGTCTATGGCTACGATGACGCGCCGGTCGAGCGCCGCCCGCACTGGAGTGACGACGGCGTGGACGCGGTGCTCGGCGCACTGGCGGCTCACGACATCGTCCGGCCCGTGATTCGCTTGCGACCGGTCGCTGTGTTAAAAGGATGATTGGATGGTATTTTTTCGCAATGTACTAGGAACGTTTGGTGCCGAGATGCTCACCGTCGCCCTCAACCTGCTAGTGGGCGTGTTGACGGCGCGCGTGCTGGGGCCGGAACGGCGCGGTGTCCTGACCCTGCTGATGACGCTGTCGCTCACCTTGGTATACTTTGCCGACCTGGGTGTCTCCAAGGCGAACATCTACCTGATCGGACGGCGCAAGCGTTCGGAGGCGGCGGTCGCGGCCAATTCCGTCTTTATCACCCTAGCCGCCGGAGCGGTTTTGAGCTTGGTGCTGTGGCTGGCCCGCGCTCCGTTGCTGAATACACTGCTGCGCGGCCTGCCCTCCCACTACCTGGCCCTCATCCTGCTGCTGACACCGCTGCTGCTGCTTTACACCCAGTGGATGGCGATACTGCGCGCCCGCCAGAGTTTTGGCGTGTTCAACCTTTTGCGTTTGCTGATGCCGGTCGCTCTCCTGGGCTGCATGGGGTTGGCATTGTTGGTCTTTCACGGTGGCATTGGTTGGGCGACGGTAGCCTACGCGACCGCTACTTTTCTCGCCGCCGGCGTTGGCCTGCTCGTCGTCGGGCGGATCGTCCAGTTTCAGCCCGTCTTTGACTGGCCCCTGGCCCGCGAGTCGCTGGTATATGGCGTCAAATCCTACCTGCAAAACCTGGTTGGACATCTGGCGTACCGGCTGGACGTCTACCTCGTGGCCCTGTTCCTAAGCCCCCGCGACGTAGCCTTTTACGGCATCGCCACGTCCATTGCCGAATTGTCGTGGTACATTCCCAACTCGGTCGGCATTGTACTGTTTCCCAAACTCTCGAACGAGCCCGAGGAACGAATTCATCCTCTGACGGCCGAGGTCTGCCGCCACACGCTGTTCATCACCCTCCTGGCGACGGGGGCTGTCGTGCTGGCAGGCGTTGTGGGGATTCCGCTGCTCTACGGTGTAGACTATGCCCCGTCCGTGGCCCCACTGATCGCTCTGGGGCCAGGTGTCGTGGCAATGGGTCTGTACAAAGTGCTGACGCGCAACTTTTCCAGCCGCAACCGACAGCAGGTGTCGGTGCTGATCGCCGTCCTCGGTTTGACCCTGAATGTGGCGCTCGATGCGTTGCTCATTCCGCGCTTGGCTACGACGGGGGCGGCTCTGGCTTCGTCGTGTGCCTATGCCGCTATGGGGATTGCTCTCTTGTTTGCTTTCCGGCGCGAGTCGGGGCTGTCGTGGCGCGAGATACTCCAACCCAGGCAATCAGACCTGCTGCGCTACACTGGTGTCTGGCAGCAATTTTGGTCTAGACTGCGAAGAGAGGAACCCAGAGTGGTAAAATGAAAGTCAGCAACCCTTTCCTGGCCGCCAGCGCGCTTTTGTTGGTCGTGATGCTCTCAGTGCACGCCGCGCCCACTGCGCCAGGCGACCATGATCTGGCCGCCGACTTTGACATGGTCATATCTACCGCGCCTCCGGCCTATGGCACCAACGTTTGGTGGACCGATTCCGATGCGGCCCTGTGGACGGCGCGCTGGGCGGAACTCGGGTCGTCTCGCGTGCGGTTGTTCGTCTCTCACTCGGTGGTCGAGCCGGAAAACGACAACGCCAACCCCGCCGTCGTAGACTGGAGCGGCTTTTTGTTCGATACGCCGATCTCGGTGCCGGTGGTCACGACGCGCACGTTTACTTATAATAGTTGGTTCGATGCCCTGCGCGGCCAACCCGATCTCGACATCCTGATCCATTTTAGCTATCTGGCCCCCTGGCTGACGGACAATTCTCCTCACTCTCCACTCCAGATTCCGATTCCGGCTGCGCCCTACCCGCCCAACGACCTGGCCGAGTACCGAGAGTTTGTCGAGGCGACACTGCGCTACCTGGTAGATACAGTCGGTTTTCCGGCGGAGCGGATCGCCATCGAAGCAATGAACGAACCCGACCTGGGTTGTGGTGTGGACGCGGTCACTCCCTGCTTTTGGCAAAATTGGACGATGGCCGATATCGCCGACGTCGTCCGTGTCACCCACGAGGCTATCCAGGCTGTGGATACCGACATCACCCTAGTTGGCCTGGCCGAGTGCTGTGGTACGAGCGTCGTGCGCGATCTATTGGACAATTATACCGAGGGGGGGTACTTGGAAGAGTTGTCGTATCACTATTACGCATCGGGCTATAATCTGGACACGGCCCTGAATCGCGCGGCGGCGCTGGCTCCTTACGGCTTGCCCATTTACTTGGACGAGTACGGCAGCCGGAATTATCTTAGTAATGGGATCGACGGCGCATTATGGCACAGTTGGGCCTTGGCGACGTTGTGGAAAGCGGGCATCGCGCCGGTCCAATACCCCATCAGCGAGTGGATGTTCCTGGGCGAGCCGTACAACAGCATGGGCTTGTTTGCCGATTGGCGCGGCGATTGGGTGCGTGAGCCATCCTACTGGGTCCACGCCAACTTTTTCCACACCGTCGGCGGCGGCGACGTCATCTCACACACAGCTCCCTCTGGCGTGGACGCGCTAGCGGTTCGCCGGGTCGTCACCGGTGGGGTGCAAGCGGCCTTTTGGGTGGTCAACCGGGGGGACGCGGCGCTGGCTGATCAATCCTTTGTGCTCTATAATTTTCCCCAACAGGAGGCGACGCTGCACGTCTATGACAATTTGACCGGCGCAGAGCCAGTGTTGACGGCGACAGTTAGTGGATCCCCATTCCTTAAAAATGGCCATTCCGATGGCACCCCGTTGGTCTTTACCGCCACCCTGCCAGCCCGCAGTTCCCGCGCCTTTGTATTGAGCGCTGAACAGCAACACGGCCCGCTAGACCACGTGCGGCTCACGCCCCACTTGGCGGTGCGCACGACCGGACAGCCCATTGTTTATACATTGACCGCCTACGACGCTGACGACAACGATTGGGACGCCACTATCTCTGGAACCTATGCGATTGAGCCGGGCACTGGCGGCGATTGGACGTACAGCACCTACACCGCCGAGGTGATCGGCTCTTGGGTCGTCACCGGCAGTTACGGTGGCAAAGACGACACGGCCAACTTGATCGTCTGGACGCCGACGGATTACGTCTACTTGCCGTTCATTCTGCGCGAGTTTCCACAACATGATGCGGGGGGATTGGGGCAATGAAAAAGTTCCTGACCTTTCTCGCCTGGCGCAGTTGGGGTCTCATCCGCTACAACTCGGTCTGGCAGAACGTGGCGGCATTGTTCTACGTCGGGCTGGCGCGGCAGTGGTTTGGCCTGGACTATATTCGCGACGTCGTGTTCTTTCTCATTTTCAGCCTGACCGGGACGGCGTATGGCTACCTGGTCAACGACCTGGCCGACGTCGATCTCGACCGGCGAGCCAACAAACCGAACGTATTTCACGGAATGGGCCGTGCCCAGGCTGTGCTGGTGGTGGCGGTGGCCTTTGGCGTGATGGTGGTTTGCGGCCTGCCCTTTGCCCAGCGATCTGGCTTTCTTCCTCTGTGGGCCGCCTGGGTTTTGGCAGCGACCTGCTATTCGTTGCCGCCGATGCGGTTGAAGGAGCGGGGAGCCTTGGGCCTGGTCGCCACCATCGCCGCCCAGCAACCGATCCCTGTGGCGATGGCCTTTGCCGCCCTGGGCCACCTGCGCACGTGGGGGGCGCTCGCCTTTGTCGCCAACATCACGCTGCGGGGCATCTCGTCGGACGTGGGGCACCAGATGCGCGACCGGGAGCGGGATGAGGCGGCTGGCGCAACAACCTTTGCTGTGCGTCACGGTCACCGGGTTATCGCCCGCATGTATGCCCTCAGCCTGGAACTGGAGACACTTTTGCTGGGGGCCGTCCTCGCCGTTTTGATGCTGGACGTGCCGCCGCTTCACCTGATGGACTGGTCAGTCGCTCTTGCCTGGCCGCTGTTGATCGCTTATTTGGTCCTGCTGCCGCTCACCGTGGGGCGGGCGTGGATTCGATTGGCGCGCGGCGAGTGGGTGGACCCCTACGACGAATCCCCTAAAGGACCCCCGCGCGATCTGCTGCACATGATCCATCATCCCTTTCCGACGGTCATCCTGCCCCTGTACCTGGCTATCTGGTTGACCGTTTACTATTGGCCTAATGCTGTCTTTATCGTCGGATTGGCACTGCTCTACGGGCTGCACGACCCGAATCGATGGGCCGGAACCTGGCCCGTACGGACGTTGCGGTCTTGGCTAAAAAGGTCCGGTGAGGCCCAATGACAGATTTCATCCTACGCTTTGACCAGGTCAAAGAGAGCCATCGCGACCGGTTTGGTGGTAAGGGCTATGCGCTGGCCCGGCTTTGTCAGGCGGGGTTCCCCGCGCCACGGGGTTTTGTGATCACGGCTGACGCTTACCACGCCTTTGTCGCCGTCAACTGCCTGAACGCCGTCATCGCCGACGCCCTGTCAGACGGTGCCCCGGCGATGGCCTCGGAGCGTATTCGGACGGCCTTTGAAGAGGCAGAGATACCGCCGTCTGTCGCGGCCGCCATTTGTGATGCCTATCTGGCCTTTTGGGATAGAAAGGTGGCCGTCCGTTCCTCGGCGCTTTCCGAAGATGGCGCTGCCGCTTCCTTTGCCGGTCAGCACGAGACGTTCCTGGAGATTGCCGGTTGCGACTCGCTGCTAACGGCGGTGCGCTGTTGCTGGGCCTCTCTCTGGAGCGAGCGCGCATTGGCCTATCGCGACCACCTGAGCTTGAATGGCGACGTACAATTTGAGAATGGTCATTCCGATGGCACGCCAGCGATGGCCGTCGTTGTACAGCGGATGGTGCCCGCTGTACAATCTGGCGTTGCCTTTACCCTAGACCCAGTCAGTGGTCGCCGTGACGTGACCGTCGTCGAGGCTATTGCTGGGGTGGGGGATGCGTTGGTCAGTGGTCAGGCTACGCCCCACCGCTACGTCGTGAGCGACGCGGAGGGACTCATTCGGCAAGGGGAAGAACGTCCACAGGCCGACGAAAGTGTGCTCGACGATGCTCGGTTGGCAGCCGTGGTTCGTTTGGCGCGAGAGGTCGAGTCTTGGGCAGGCCAACCTCAAGATGTGGAGTGGGCGCTGGACGACGCTGGGAACGTGCATCTGCTTCAGGCGCGGCCTATCACCACGGAGGGGAGTATCGCGAGTGGCAGCGCCACTCGCTGGACCCGCGACAACGTGGGCGAGGTGATACCCGATCCGGTCACGCCGCTCACTTGGTCGGTGCTTGACCCTTTGGGCAACCGTTCTTTCGCCGGCGTGCTGCGGCGGCTGGGAGTCACCGATTTCCCTGCTGCCGGTCTTTTTGGCCGTTTTTACGGGAGGGTCTATTTCAACCAGACCCTCTTTCAGAGCGTGATGAGCCGTTTTTATCCCTCGCACGTGGGCTGGCGGGCCGCCCCCAGGCTGGCGCTGACGGCTCTGCGTGGCTTGGTGTTGCTGCGCCGTCTCCCCGCCGAGAGCGAAAACGCTATCAGCGCGATTCTGAAACACCGTGATACCCAATGTGCTTCCGCGCTAGCAATTGACCGTTTGTCGCTGTGGCAGCGCTTGGGTATGGACGCGATGGAAGTTCACCTGGCCGTGTCGCTGATTGCCGAACTGCTCTACCAGACCCTGGACAAACTATTGGCCCGCTGGGGCGATGGAACCATCAACGCCGCCGCTCTCACGACCGGGCTCACGGGGGTTCGCAGCGCCGAGACCGGTCATGCGTTGGCCGCGTTGGCTGGGCAAGCCTGTCAGATCGAGTCTCTGCGCACTGTGGTGTTGGAGACGGCTCCCAACGCGCTTCCGGCCCGGTTGGCCGAGACGGAAGCCGGCCGGGCGCTGTGGGCGCGGATGGAGGCTTTCCTGGCCGAGTACGGTCACTGCGCGGTGCAAGAATTTGAGCTGTCCGCTCCTCGTTGGCGCGACGAACCGGCCATGGTCCTGGGCGCGCTCCAGACCCACGTGCGCGCTGTCGCTGAGACGTCCCCATCATCGGCAGGGACCGAGAGTGGGACCGCTGCCCGTTTGGAGGCCACTGCCCGGATCGAGGACCGGTTGGGACCACTGAAACGATGGCCTTTCCGGTACCTGCTGCGTTGGGTGCAGGATTTTGTCGTCATCCGTGAAAATCTCAAGTATCACTTTGTCATCGCCCACAGCCGCCTTCGGGAGCTTTACTTGATTTTGGCCGACCAACTCGTAACCGCCGGGCGGTTGGCTGATCCTGATGACGTCTTTTTCCTGACCGCCGACGAGGTCGTGACCTTGTCCGATGGGAGCCTCCAAGTCGCCTTCGATTTTGTGACAGAACGGCGCCAGGCGTGGAAGGCCGATCAGCAGACTGAGCCACCGTTGGCCTTTGAGCAGTGGGGCGATGGCCGCCTCTCCCCAACGTCGCTGCACGCCGCGCCCGATGATGGCGGCGACGACCCATCGCTGCGCGGGTTTGCTGCCAGCCCCGGCTCCTATACCGGGCGCGCCCGCGTTTTGCGCTCTCCAAGCGATGGGACGGTCGAACCGGGCGAGGTGTTGGTTGTACCGGCCACCAGCCCTGGTTGGGCACCTCTGCTCCTGGCAGCGGGCGCTCTGGTCACCGAGATCGGTGGCACGTTGTCCCACGGCGCTATCATAGCGCGCGAGTACGGCCTGCCCGCCGTGCTCAACGTTGCCGGCGCCACGCGCCACATTCGCACCGGCCAGCTTGTCCACGTGGACGGGTCGCAGGGCACAGTTCGATTGCTGGAGGAGATGACGTGAGCGGCTACCCGATCTCTGCTTATCGCCAGTTGTTCCCAGATGGCGCACAGACCCCGCCCTTTGATCCGGCGGAGGACGGCGACCACTACCAACCGGACCCAAATTTCTTCGAGTGGTGGTACTTTGACGTGGCTTTTGAGGATGGTTCGTATCTGGTCGCAATCTTGCATTCGTCTTTGTACAACGCCGCAGATCACAAGCCCACCCTCGACTTGCGCTATTACCCCGCAGAGGGTCCGCCGGTCGTGGCCATTGCCCGTTTTGACCGAAGCGCGTACCGCGCAACGTCGGATCGTTGCCATGTACGGATTGGCGATTGTGTCGCCGTTGATGAAGGGGACCGGTATCGGCTCAGCCTACATCACGAGTTGATGACGGCTGAACTGACTTTTTGGCCGCAATTACCAGGATGGAAGGCGGGCACCGGTCACCTCTTTGCCGACCAAGCCAGCGGGCATCACTTTGACTGGGTTGTGCCGCTGCCTCGCGCCCGCGTCGAGGGTACGCTGACGGTTAATGGTCAGCAGCGTACCGTCGCCGGTGTGGGCTACCACGATCACAACTGGGGTAATCTGTATCTGCCCGCTGCCTTTAGCTACTGGACGTGGGGACGGGTGCTGGCCGGCGATTGGACCGTCATTTTTGGCGACGTCGTGGGGCGAGGGAAGGCACCACCCCACGTGACGCCGTTCATGTTGGCTCGTGGAGACGAGATATTGCTGGCAACCGATCGCATTCAGGTGAATGGCAAAGGACTGACGCGGGAGCCGCGTACCGGCGCGGGCTATTACCATCGTCTACACCTGACGACGCTAGACGGAATGCCGGTGAGATTGACATTAACGGTTCGACAGACGATAGAAGCGCTCGATTTTGCCGCTCCTCGCTCGCTTTTGGCTCGTCAACGTCACCTGCGGGGGGCGGCTGAAGTCGCCTTTTACCTGGCGCAGCGAGCGCCCGGCGTCGGACGATTGGCCGCGTGGCTGTTGGGCAAAGGCTCTTACCTTCGTCTGGAGGCCGATTATCGCCTCGACCTGCCCGATCATGACGTCGTGGAAACGGGTCAGGCGTTGTACGAGGTAATGTTGCTCGAATAAATTTAGGCTTTTTTTACCTGTCCATAACACTCAACAGGTATAATGATCCTGGTCAGTATAGTTGCTGTTGCAAGTTTCAAGTGGTTAGAAGAGATAAAATGAGAAAACAAATTTGTCGAATAGTCATGTCTATTACGCTAGTTGGCCTGGTGCTCTTGTTGCGGCCTCTCAGCATCAAGGCTGATGCACCTTTTGATGACCTGACGCCAAACGAATACTCGTTCGTCGGGCGGCGGGGCGCGACCTACACTGCCACTTGGGACCCATCCACGTACGAGATCACCATTGCCACGCCCGACGGGACGTTTCCCTGGGACTGGACCGCTTTTGTGAATTCCAACGGTGCGATGGCCTTGGCCGGACATCCTGATGTCGTCGACACTTTTCAATTCTCTGATTCCAACAGCTTGCTCGGTCTCGGCACGGGCGACGTGATGCGTGTCAAGGCTTGGGATATCATCAGCCTGGCTCATCTCACAAAAATCGGTCTGGTTATCGGTTCTGGCCCTTCTGCGCAGCGCGCTTACCTTTCCGAGGGCGTGATTTCTCATTACACGTTGGCCCCGCACTATATCGGCTACGAGGTTTCTGTCCTGGGACGGACGGTCACGGTGCGCCTTTCTCACGTTGCTCCTGACACTTTGGAGGCTGTGGGCATCATTGAGGTGCAGCTGGACGATCCTACGAATGCCTACCTGCTCGTCGCCTCGGACCTGGAGCCTCGCACACGCTACCAACAGGCGGTCGAATACCGGGGCATCGGTGATACGCTCCTGTCCTTCCTGTCAGACGAGCAGGCCATTCGGGGCCGTGGCGGCGATGGCACTGAGGTGTTCTTTTATACTGCTTCCCCACTCTCTAGTTGGAGCGCCCATAACCGTTCCTTCGACGATGTGCTCGACGCCGATACCCTGGATGAAAGCGTCGTGTCGGGGCAAAGCGATGGCCGCGCGGCCCTCAAAGTCGTGGCTCAACCGGTGCAGCACTTTTATATCGGCAATGTCGTCCTGGATTCGGACGAGCGGGATGATCCCAGTTTGCTCACCAACGCGCTGCGTGACGCTCGACTTTCCGCTTTGAACCAGTTGCCCACCCTGGATGCTGACGATCTGCCGGCGTTCAAGTTTGTGCTCGCGCTTTCCAATCTGTTTGGTACGTACCTGATCAATCCAGAGGGGCGAATTTACTATACGGATAAGGCATTCCCTTACACGGCGGATGGGATCGCTCCCCTCACCGAGATTCCCGCGCTGTTGCCCGATGCCTGGTTGGACGCTTATCACGATTATCTGGACTATATCGCCGATATTCGCTATTCTTCACCCAGCGCCGGAGTCTATTGGTGGCGGGCTGATGCTGATGGCAATCCATCTCTCCCAAGCTGGTACGGACATAACATCCCAGATATCTTTTATCGGAATCGAAACAATGTAATCACCCAGCGCTTTCAATACTCTGATCTCTACTCTACCGCTCTCTACATCATTGCTCTCGACGACTACTATTTGACTACGGCTGACGATGCGTTTATCCAGACTCAAGAATACGCTATCCGTGATGCGGTGTCGGCTTTGCAGATATTCGATACAGCCTATGGCAATGATGGCGACTTGTTTCCCCATCTTCTTGTGCCTATGGGAGATTTGATCCAGATCGAGGGAGTCTATCCGACCGAGAGCGCGTACACAATTTACGCCTACGAGCGCGCCGCGCACCTCTACCGGGTCTTGGACGACGATAGCAGTGCTGACGACCTATTGGACAACTATGTGGCCCCTATGCGCGCCGATTATGACGCTACCTTTTGGTCTGGAGATTCCAGCTTTTTCTTGCCCCGGCGCGATGATCGCAGCCGAACGGGGTCGGGTGACTATTTTGACGACTTTTGGACGCAATCCATGTTGCCTCCCTTACGAGGAGATATCGGCGATAATCGTCTGCCCGACCTTTTGAATACCTTTACCAGAACCGAGTTCTACGATGCCGACCTCAACTATCGCTGGCTCAGTACCGATAGTGAGAACTATAGATCTGATTCTTGGTTTGTTACTGGTTACACTATGGAAGGCGGCTTTTTTAACGGCGTTCCCAACGTGATTCCCGCGGTCGCTTCCTATCAATTGGGCGAGAATACTCAGGCTGACCAGTATGCCAATAGTTTCTATTTTGACGTCTGGACGCGCATGGGCCCCTACGAGACGATGCGTGGGTGGGATACGACGCCCGTTGGAATGTATCTGGAAACATCAATTTATATTGAACCTTTGGTTGGGACGTGGTGGCTTTTTGAGGAAAGCTTGGGGCTGAGCGTGGATGGCATCACGGTCACCGTCGAACCTCGATTGGGAGGAGAGTTTGTTGCGCGCAACGTGCGTGTCACTGCCGATGGACTCTCGGCTGTCTTTAACTATGCCCGTGATGACGGTGGTCGGGAGCACATTCAGGTGCTCAGTAACGAGGGACTTGTGGTTGTCGTCCCCAATGCCGTTTTGCCGCATCACTTTGCGTTCTCTGATGTTGCTTCGCCCCCGACGGCGGGACAACCCTTCCAGGTGACAATCACGGCGCAGGATGAACAGAACAATACCGTCACCGACTATATCGTGCCTGCTATTCTGACGGACACGACGGGAACCATCAGTCCGACGATCACGAGTAACTTTGCGGCTGGTGTCTGGATCGGCGACGTGGCGATCACGCAAGCACAGTCAGGCATAACACTTGCGGCGCAGCAATGTAACGTGACGGGCGTGAGCAATAGCTTTGTCGTGGAACCGGATGTACCGCATCACTTTGCCTTTACAGAAATCGGTTCGCCTCAGACGGCGGGGCAGACGTTCCAGGTGACGATCATTGCCTTGGATGTGTATGGCAACACGGCGACAAACTATGTCGGCTCGGCCACGTTGGCGGATTCGACGGGTACCCTCAGTCCGTTAACCACGGGTAGTTTCACCGACGGCGTCTGGACCGGCGACGTGGCGATCACGCAGGTGCAGAGCGACGTGACGTTGACCGTGGCGGATGGCGGTATCACGGGGGAGAGTAACGATTTTGACGTGCAGCCGGGGTCATTGCATCACTTTGTCTTTGTTGAGGTTGGCTCGCCCCAGACGGCGGGGCAATCGTTCCCAGTAACGATCACGGCCCAAGATGCGTACGATAACGTAATCACAACGTACACCGGCCCAGCTGCGTTGTCGGACTCGACGGGGACGGTCAGCCCGTTGACGACGGGTGGCTTTGTCGACGGCGTCTGGACCGACGACGTGACCATCACGCAGGCCCAGATCGGTGTGACGATCACAGTCCAGGATAACGGCGCGATCGGTGAGAGCGACAGCTTTGACGTGCAACCGGGGCCGCTGCATCATTTTGCCTTTGCCGAGATCGGTTCGCTTCAGACGGCGGGACAACCGTTCCAGATCACGATCACTGCGCAGGATGCGTATGCCAATACGGTGGCCGGGCACGTCGGTTCTGTCACATTGACAGACACAACGGGTACGATCAGCCCTACGGTCACAGCCAGCTTTAGCGCTGGCGTCTGGACTGGGGCAGTGATCATTACACAGACCCAAGACGACATAACGATCACTGCGCAGGACGGTAGCATCACGGGCATCAGCGACAGTTTTGACATTCAATCAGAGTCCTTGGATCACTTTGTCCTCGCAGAGGTCGGCACACCCCAGACGGCGGGACAACCCTTTACGATAATAATCACGGCTCAGGACCGGCATGACAACACGGTGACGACCTACACCGGCCCGGCCATGCTGACGGACACGACGGGGACCATCAGCCCCACGATTATGGCCGGTTTTACCAACGGCGTTTGGATCGGCGACGTGACGATCACCCAAGTTCAGACCGAGGTGATGCTCACAACGTATGATGGCAGCTCGACGGGTGAGAGCGACAGCTTTGACGTGCATCCCGGAGCGTTGGATCATTTCACCTTTGCCCAGGTCAACTCGCCCCAGACGGCGGGACAATCTTTTCAGGTGACGATCACCGCGCAGGATGCGTACAGCAACACGGTCACCGACTATGCCGGTTCGGCTGTGCTGACAGACACGACGGGAACGATCAGTCCTACGATCACGGGCAGCTTTACCAGCGGCATCTGGGCCGGCGACCTGACGATCACACAAGCCCAGAGCGACGTGACGGTCACCACGCAGGATGGCAGCGCGACAGGCGACAGTGACGAATTCGACGTGGGAGCAGGGACGTTGCATCATTTTGCGTTCGCTGCGATCAACTCGCTTCAGACGGCTGGACAACTGTTCCAGGTGACAGTCACTGCGCAAGATGCGTACAGCAACACGGTCACCGACTATGCCGGTTCGGCCACACTGACGGACACGACGGGGACGATCACACCTCCAGTCACCGGTGGCTTTACCGACGGCATCTGGAGCGGCGACGTGATGATCTTGCTGGCACAGGATGGCGTGACGATCACTGTCCAGGATGGCACCGCAGTGGGAGAGAGTGGCGAATTTGACGTGGAGCCGAGGGTGGTGCATCATTTTGTGTTCGCTGCTATCAGTTCGCCCCAGACGGCGGGGGAATCTTTCCAGGTAACCATCGTCGCACGGGACGAGTACAGCAACACCGCCACCGCTTATACTGGTTCGGCCACACTGGCAGACACGACGGGAACGATCAGCCCCACTATCACAGGTAGTTTCACCGACGGCATCTGGACCGGCGACATGACGGTTACACGAGCGCAGGAAAGTGTGACGATCACTGTCCGGGACAACGGCCCGGTGGGGGAAAGCGATGATTTTGACGTGCAGCCAGGGACGCTGCACCATTTTGTGTTCGATGGACTCGGTTCGCTCCAGACAGTGGGGCAACCGTTCCCGGTGACGATCACCGCGCGGGATGTGCACAGCAACACCGTCACCGGTTATACCGGTTCGGCCACACTGGCAGACACGACGGGAACGATCAGCCCCACTATCACAGGTAGTTTCACCGACGGCATCTGGACCGGCGACGTGACGGTTACACGAGCGCAGGAAAGCGTGACGATCACTATCCGGGACAACGGCCCGGTGGGGGAAAGCGATGATTTTGACGTGCAGCCAGGGACGCTGCACCATTTTGTGTTCGATGGACTCGGTTCGCTCCAGACGGCGGGGCAACCGTTCCAGGTGACGATCACCGCGCAGGATGTGTACGGTAATACCGTCGTCGACTATGCCGGTTCGGCTACACTGACAGACACGACGGGGACGATCAGCCCCACAGTCACAAGTAGCTTTACGGGCGGCATCTGGAGCGGCGACGTGACGATCTCGCAAGCGCAGGAAGACGTGACGGTCGCCGTGCAGGACGGCAGCACGGTGGGGGAAAGTAATGATTTTGACGTGAAGCCAGGGACGCTGCATCATTTTGTGTTCGATGGACTCGGTTCGCTCCAGACGGCGGGGCAACCCTTTCAGGTGACGATCACCGCGCAGGATGTGTCCGGTAACACCGTCATCGACTATGCTGGTTCGGCTACCCTGACAGATACGACGGGAACGATCAGCCCCACAGTCACAAGTAGCTTTACGGGCGGCGTCTGGAGCGGCGACGTGACGATCACCCAAGCCCAGAAAGATGTAACGATTATGGCGCAGGATGGCAGCACGCTAGGAAATAGTGATGACTTTGCAGTGGTGGCGACAGGTATAGATCATGTCACTATTTTGCCCGTCCACGCTGCCATTATCGCGGGAGACGCGCATACTTACACGACTAAGGCCTTTGATAGGTATCATAACAGCCTGGGCGACGTGACGACTGCGACGACATTCGTCCTCTCGCCCTTCGCGAGTGGTGAGTGCGACGACAATGTGTGTGCGCCCCAAATCGTCGGTACCTGGACGGTAACGGCAACTTGTGCAAGCAAGGTCGCCACTGCCACGATGGCGGTGGTGCACGCGAGCCTGGACGACTTGAGGCTGACGCCCGACGTGGCGACGCGAGTGGCGGGGGATTCCATTTCCTACACGCTTACCGCCTATGATGCCTACGACAACGCCTGGGACCTTACCTCATCAGGGATCTATGCCGTTGATTTTCGTGCTGGTGGCTTGTGGATGGGAAACGCGTACACGACCGAAATTGCCGGTACGTGGATAATCACAGGGACGTATGGCGGGCCATCCCTCAGAAACGTCCATTCCGATGGCACGAAATACGCTACGGCTACACTGACGGTAAACGCGGGTGCATTCCACCATATTGCGGTCTGTACGGATTCGGGAGGCCAAAATCCAGTAGTTGACCACGTGATGACGACGGATGACGAGTTCACGCTCTACGCGGCGGGATATGACGCCGCGGATAATTTTATCGCCAATCAACCGGTGACGTGGAAAAGCGTGGGGACGCTTGACTCGGTGGGCGGCAGTGGCACGAGTTACACCTTTTCGCCAACGATGGCAAACACCAGCGGTGTGATTGTGGCGGATGCAGGCGACGGCATCACCGATACAACAGGAACAATTACGGTCAATCCCGGTGCTCTGCACACTATTCTGATTCGGGATGCTGCTGGCGGCGGTGGAAACGAGGTGTTTGACCACACGATGGCGGTGGGTGACGAGTTCACTGTCTATGCGGCCGGATATGACGCGGACGAGAATTACGTCTCGGACGTCAGCGCCTCTTGGAGCACAACGGGTAGTCTCGACCCCGTCCCGGCGGGACCAACGGCAAGCGTGATTTTTGCACCAGCCACATCCGGAACAGCCGGCACAATCGTCGCCAACGACGGCAGTGGTCATGACGGCGCCACCGGCATCGTCACCGTCATAGCCCCGGAGGGGGAGACTTATTTGTTGTTCTTGCCACATGTGACCCGAGCGGCGAGGTAGAGGTGAAAGCATTACTCTTTCCCAGTTATCGCGGTGGAGGGTTTGGTCACGTGGGCCGTTGCCTGGCCCTGGCTGAGGAACTAACTCGCCAGGGATGGGAAGTTGCCTTTGTGCTTGGAGCCCCCCACGCCGACCGGGTGGCGGCGGCAGGGTGGTCTGTCTTTCGCCCCCCGTCGCCATCTCTTGCAGCCCGCCTCCGCCGGCGACTGGGGACGGCGCTGAGTCGTTTTCGCTCTAGCCCGGCCTATCTTTTTTTCTCAGACCTCAACTTTCAGGCCGTGCGGGATGGATTTCACACCGCCCAGATTGTCCGACAACAAGTAGAATGGGAACTGAGTATCGTGGATCGGTTTCGCCCCGATGTCTTGATTGGCGACGTCTGGCTGCTCACATCCATCGTGGGGCGTATCGCTGGCTTGCCGGTGGTCCAAATCATCCGCTCCGCCGCCCACCCGGCTTGCCCCCGGTTAGTTTGGTGGCGGGACATTCCCTCGCAGATTCGCTCGCCGAACGTTGCCCCAGTCTTTAACTTGGCCCTGGAACAATGGGGACTGCCTTCCATCCGGCGGGCAGAGGATCTGCTGGACGGAGACCTGTTGCTCGTCCCCAGTATTCCAGAATTGGACCCCCTGCCGCCGGATGTCGAGCGGACACACTATGTCGGCCAGTTGGTGCGATCAGACCAGGGCAGCGAACGGGCACCGGATTGGCTGGAAGCGTTACCACGCGACCGGCCTGTCGTGTATGTGACGGTGGGCGGCGGCTCGGATTCGGCCCGGCGGCTGGATTTGTTGCCCTTTTGGGAAGCCACTTTCGCCGGGACAGACTGGGAGGTCGTGATCTCCACTGGGGGGCGGCCCGTGCCTCGCCGTCGCCGACGGATCGGGAATCTGCGTGTCTTTCCGTGGGTGCCGGGCGCGGCAATGGTCGCCCGCGCCGATGGGGTCCTCTTTCATGGTGGATATGGCACAATGATGGAGACGGTGCGGGCCGGTGTTCCTTCGGTTGTACTTCCCTTCCACGCCGAGCAAGAGGGAAATGGCCGTCGTCTTGAGCAAAGCGGGGCGGCACAGGTGTTGGCTCCAGAGGCCGATACCCTGGAACCGCTGGTGGGACAATGGGGCGGGGGAAAGTTTGTGGCTCTGGCGTGCAATCATTTTCCCTTGCAACCCCACCAAGCACGACAAGCGATTTCCTCGATCCTCCACGATGATGTTTATCGAACCAACGCTCTGCATCTCCAGCACAGCCTAGATGCCTACGACGGGGCATCTCTGGCGGTGGAACTCTTGAGAAATTTAGTAGTTTTTTAATCTTTCCGTCGCCTCCGCCTTACCTATCTTTGGGATAATGGCTTTGGGTTTGTTGCTGCATGCCTGGTTGCCTGCATATTGCAATTGATAGCGTCGTATGACAAAGGAGTAACAATCAATGAAAAAGCTCGTCTTGGCTTGTGCTCTCGCGGGGATAATGATGCTGGGAATGGCGGTTCTAGTTGCCAGAGCGGATGGCCCTATCATCGTAGACTTGGGTGCACAGGAGGAGAATATTCGCATCATTGGCATGCACCAAGAGGCGTGGATGGGCGAAGTCACAGTCAGTGGCGATGTGAACGGCGATGGCTACGGTGACGTCATCGTTGGTGCTAGTGCCGCAGACTATGCAGGTCGAGACCGCAATGGCGCAGTTTATGTTATTCTGGGGCGTTCCGCTGTGAGCCCAACCTGGCAAATAGCGGCTGATCCAATTAATGTGATTTTCTATGGCGCTCACGCCAATGATTATCTCGGTCACTCTGTTGGTAGCGGCGATATGAACGGCGATGGTATCTCTGATGTCATTATTGGTGCTGACGGGTATAATGGCCTTGATGGCGCTGTCTATGTTTTTCTAGGGCGCACCGATGTCACTACGGCTACTCAATATGCTGTAGATTTGGGTGCAATCGGTGCTATTTCACCTAGCCTCATTGTCTACGGACATGGGACGGAGAAACTAGGCCGGAGCGTCCATGCTGGAGATGTAAACAATGACGGATACGACGATCTAATCGCGGGCGCATACTATAACGATCCCGGCGGGCGAACTGACGCTGGGGCTACTTATGTTATTATGGGGGGGAGCCATCTCACTACTACCAGTATATTGACTATGGACTTGGCGATTGATAACGCTGCTGTGACCATTCTAGGGGCCGAGGGAGATCCCGACGGATCTGGTGCAGAAAACCCTGAAAGGGGCGACTTTCTGGGGCGTTCAGTGAGCAGCGGCGATATCAACGGCGACAACTTTGCTGATGTGATTGTGGGTGCGCAGCATGCTGATTCTCCTATTGCCAGCACCACCAGTGTCGGACTGGTTTATGTCATCACTGGTTCAACTAGTGTGACTCTTACTAACCCCATCACCTATGATTTGAGTACCACCACCGACACGGCCAAGGTGGCGGTCTATCACGGCGTTGCTGCCGGCGACGAGACTGGCTTCTACGTGACCAGTGGCAATCTCAATGGTGATATTTACGACGATGTGCTCATTGCTGCTTACAAGGCCGATGCTTACTGGGCTGATTCCGAGACGGGTAAAGCCTATGCTGTTTATGGCCAAGAGACCCTTTCGGCCACCGTATATCTCTCTACCGAAGCCGACATCACTATCTATGGAGCACAAGATGATGAGCGGCTGGGGCGCTCCATTGCCAGTGGCGACGTTATCAACAATGGCTACGACGACATCATTATTGGCGCTTCATGGGCAGACCGCAGTTCTGCTATTACTAATACCGGTCGGGTCTATGTGATTTCTGGTGGCACCAATATATCGACTAGTATCAACTTGAGTGAGACCAATGCTTCCGATGTGCGAATCCTGGGGGATGATGGTGTGCCTCCCGGGTACGAGTTTGGAGAAGAGTGGCACGGTGATGAATTAGGTCGTTCTGTCGCTGTAGGCGACATAGATGACGATGGCGCAGAAGATATTATCGCTGGAGCGGTATGGGCTGAGAACGCGGCGGGCGAAGTTTACGTGATCTATGGCGGGGGTCCGATCACGTTGAGCATTGCGCCTACCAACCAAACAATCAGTTCTGGACAGCCCATCACTTTTACGGTGGTTGCTAGTCGTACACCCACTTCTCGTGACGTTAGTGCCAAGACTACATTCACTATTGAGGTTGGAGCGGGTGGTTCGTGGGGTAGCAATGTCTATACGCCGAGTGTCTCTGGCACGTGGATGGTTACAGCTACATATTGGGGCGCAATCACTACAACAACAATCACCGTGACGAACGATCCACCCACTGCCGATGTGGGGGGACCTTACTCTGGCGACGAGGGCAGTGCTATCCCCTTTGATGCCAGCTTCTCATCTGACCCGGAAGGAGCGTCTCTCATCTATGCCTGGGACTTTGACGACGACAGTGCATTCGACGATGGTACCGGGGCGACTCCATCGAACACGTGGGATGATGATAACACGTACACCGTCACCCTGCGCGTGACCGACAGTGGTGGTTTGACCGATACAGATGCTATTGCCGTTACAGTGAATAACGTTACCCCCACCATCCAGAACATCTCTGACTCTACCCCGGCCAACGAGGGAACGTCAATTACCGTCATCATTACCGCGACAGACCCTGGAGACGATACGTTGACCTATGGATTTGATTGGGATGGCAATGGAGTCTTTACCGATCCTGGAGACATTCTCAGCCAAAGTTCGAATCAGGCCAGCCATATCTGGGCCAATGACGGCTCATACGACATCACTGTCCGCGTGGACGATGGCGACGGTGGCGTGGTCACCGACACCCACAACCTTGTCGTGGACGACACCGGTCCGACGGCCGAGTTTCACGCCGATGTGACTTCCGGCAGCGAAGCGTTGTTGGTGTCTTTCACCGACGACTCGACGGCCTACGACGGCGTGGCAAGCTGGGAATGGGACTTTGGGGATGGATCGCCACTGACGACGACCCAGAACCCTAGCCATCAGTACGATCAGGATGGAGTGTACACCGTCACCCTGACGGTGGAGGACGGGGATGGCAGTTCCGACAGCGAGGTTAAGACCAGCTACATCACCGTCACCGACACCGACCCAACGGCTGAGTTTCACGCCGATGTGACTTCCGGCATCGAACCGTTGTTGGTGTCTTTCACCGACGATTCGACGGCCTACGATGGCGTGTCAAGCTGGGAATGGGATTTTGGCGACGGATCGCCGCTGACGACGACGCAGAGCCCCAGCCATCAGTACGGTCAGGATGGTGTGTACACCGTCACCCTGACCGTGGAAGACGGGGATGGCAGTTCCGACAGCGAGGTCAGGACCAGCTACGTCACCGTCAACGATTCTAACCCGACGGCCGAGTTTCACGCCGATGTGACTTCCGGCATCGAACCGTTGACGGTGTCTTTCACCGACGACTCGACGGCCTATGACGGCGTGTCAAGCTGGGAATGGGATTTTGGCGACGGATCGCCACTGACGACGACGCAGAGCCCCAGCCATCAGTACGATCAAGACGGGGTGTATACCATCACCCTGACCGTGGAGGACGGGGATGGCAGTTCCGACAGCGAGGTCAAGACCAGCTACGTCACCGTCAACGATTCTAACCCAACGGCGGAGTTTCACGCCGATGTGACTTCCGGCATCGAACCGTTGACGGTGTCTTTCACCGACGATTCGACGGCCTACGACGGCGTGTCAAGCTGGGAATGGGATTTTGGCAACGGATCGCCGCTGACGACGACGCAGAGCCCCAGCCATCAGTACGGTCAGGATGGTGTGTACACCGTCACCCTGACCGTGGAAGACGGGGATGGCAGTTCCGACAGCGAGGTCAAGACCAACTACATCACGGTCACCGACTCCGACCCGACGGCGGAGTTCATCGCCGCTCCGACCTTGGGCAGCGAACCACTGACGGTGGTTTTCACCGACACCTCAGTTTCCTACGACGGTATCGCTACTTGGAGTTGGGATCTGGATGGAGATGGTTCAACCGACGCCACCATCCCAAACCCAACCTTCGAGTACACCTCCACCGGTTCCTATACCGTCACGCTGACCGTGGAAGAGGGTGATGGCGACCTGGATAGTGAGACCAAAACGAGCTACGTCAACGTAGGTGACACTGGTCCAATAGCCGACTTTGCTGCTGATCCACTCTCCGGTACCGAGCCACTGACCGTGGTTTTCACTGACACTTCTACCAGCTACGATGGGATCATCTCATGGAGTTGGGATCTGGACGGAGATGGCTCGACCGACTCAACAACTCAGCATCCGACCCATGTCTACACGGCCAGTGGGGTCTACACCGTCACCCTCACGGTCGAGGAGGCCGACAGCGATTCGGATACCGAGAGCAAAGTGAGCTACATCACCGTAGGCGACACCGGTCCGACCGCCGACTTTGCCGCCGACCCACTCTCTGGCGATGAACCGCTGACGGTGGTCTTCACCGACACTTCTACCAGCTACGATGGGATTATCTCCTGGAGTTGGGACCTGGACGGGGATGGCTCGACCGACTCGATAACTCAGCATCCGACCCATGTCTACACGGCCAGTGGGGTCTACACCATCACCCTCACGGTCGAGGAGGCCGACAGCGATTCGGATACCGAGAGCAAAGTGAGCTACATCACCGTAGGCGACACCGGTCCGACCGCCGACTTTGCCGCCGACCCACTCTCCGGCGATGAACCGCTGACGGTGGTCTTTACCGACACCTCAGTTTCCTACGACGGTATCGTTACTTGGAGTTGGGACCTGGACGGGGACGGTTCAACTGACGCCACCATCCTGAACCCAACCTTTGAGTACACTGGCGCCGGTTCCTATACTGTCACGCTGACCGTGGAAGAGGGTGATGGCGACCTGGATAGTGAGACCAAAACGAGCTATATCAGTGTTGGTGACACTGGTCCGACCGCCAGCTTTACTGCCGACCCACTCTCTGGCGATGAACCGCTGACGGTGGTTTTCACCGACACTTCTACCAGCTATGATGGGATTATCTCCTGGAGTTGGGACCTGGACGGGGATGGCTCGACCGACTCGACAACTCAGCATCCGACCTTTGTTTACATGGCCAGTGGGGTTTACACCGTCACCCTCATGGTCGAGGAGACCGACAGCGATTCGGATACTGAGAGCAAAGTGAGCTACATCACCGTAGGCGACACCGGTCCGACCGCCAACTTTGACGCTGCTCCGCTCTCTGGGACCGCACCGTTGACGGTGACGTTCACCAACACCTCGGTCTCCTACGACGGCATCATCACTTGGAGTTGGGACTTGAACGGGGATGGCTTGCCGGATAATACCATTCCGAACCCGACCTTTGAGTACACCGCTACTGGTATCTACACCGTTACGCTCATTGTGTGGGAGGCTGATGGCGACTTGGATACTGAGACCAAAGTGGGTTACATCAATGTAGGCGACGTTGGCCCGGACAAAATGATATATTTACCGTTGGTGAAGCGCAATTCGTGAGATGAGCAAAGAGGTAGTGAGGGAGGTGAATGATGTTACGGTGTTGTGTAGCTTCAATGGCTTACAATGAGGAAGCAAATATTGGACAGATGATGGAGGCTTTGCTGGCGCAGCAGTTGCAACAGGTAGAGATTGTAGAGATCATTGTCGTTGCCAGCGGGTGCACTGATCGGACAGAGGACATTGTAAGAGAATTTTCCGAGCGGGATTCGCGTATCCGATTGGTGGTACAGCCTTGCCGGAGCGGGAAATCGTCTGCCGTGAACTTGCTCTTGCGCCAGACATCTCAGGACATTATTGTCTTTGTCAATGCTGACAACATTCCCGCTCCAGACGCCATCGAGAACCTGGTGATTCCGTTCATCGATCCGGACGTGGGGATGGTGGGCGGGCGACCGGTGCCCACCAATGAGTCAGGTTCTTTTATGGGGTACACGGTTCATCTCTTGTGGTCGCTTCACCATCAACTTTCGCTTCGACAGCCCAAAATGGGAGAGATGATCGCCTTTCGCAATTTTTTCTACCAGATTCCGCGCGATTCAGCGGTGGACGAGGCCAGCATCGAGCCATTGATCCGCGGCCAGGGCTTGCAGCTGCGTTATGCCTCCGACGCCGTGATTTATAATCGGGGGCCTGAGACGGTGCAGGATTTTTTGCGCCAGCGCAGGCGCATTTATGCAGGCCACATCTATGTTCGGGATACGCTCGGCTATGGGGTCTCGACGATGAAAAGCCCCCGCATCCTGGGGCTTTTGCTGGCAGCGCCTGGCGTAAAACGGGATTGGCGGTATTATCTGTGGACCCCTGCCGTTATCGGGCTTGAGGCTTGGGCACGTTTCTTGGGTATAATGGATTATCGTGTGTGGAAGCGCAAGCACGCAGTGTGGGAGATGGTCGAGACGACAAAGGCGGTAGTCCACCCTTCTCAGGCACAGAGGATGTGATTGAGGGGAATGGGTTTTCGAGCAGTGATTCAAAGGAATCGCTTCTCAAATGAATAGCAATCTTTTCCACCATCAGCCCAGTATTTGTACCAACTCGGGAAATCTCTTGCTGGCATGCACGGTTGGACGCCAATATCCGCAATGAGCGTATCGGGATCGCGCAGGTAGCCGCCCTCCACGATCGTAACGTCCTGTGCCTGCCGTTGCAAAATCGCATCTACCGGGTGTTATTGGCCCTGATATACCGCAACGCCGGCTTTTGACGGCAAACGGGGATCACTGCTGTATCGTGCCTCGGGCTCGTTCTCGAATCCGGGGCGCGCTTGTCGATCACAACGACATGAATAGACTAATGGCGCGAATTTATCCGCAATCGGCATACGTTTGTAGCTACCCTCACAAGATCACGTCTTTCCCATATCCTCAAATAGCAAAGCCCTGATCATCTGATCAGGGCTTTGCTCATCTCAATATCAGGCTCATCAGTACAATCAATCTACTTTGATCTCTACCTCCATGCTCATTCCCCAGCGCAACCCCGGCGGTTGTTTGTCCAACTCGATGATGACGGCGTACACTACGTCGCCGCCGATTGCGCTCGCTTGCGGCGCGATATCTGCTACTTGGCCCTCAATCTCCACGTCCAGTGCTTCCACATATACGGTCGCTTGCTGTCCCACCGACACTTGGATCACGTCCCGCTCGCTCAGGTCGGTGGTCACTGCCTGTAGATGGCGCAATTCGGCCAACGTCAATATCGGTTGACCAGGCATCACCGCCTGGCCTGGGCTGACCTCCAGCGCGGTAACGGTGCCGTCAAGGGGAGCGCGCAACGTTGCCTGATCTAGCGCGGCACGGGCGGCCTGCAATGCGGCCTCGGCCTGGACCACTGTGCCCTCGGCGACGGCGATCTCTTCGACAGTCACTTCTGCCTGCACCAGCGCCAGTTGGACCTGGGCGACGTCTCGCTGGGCCTCGGCTGTTTGAATGGCCGCCTCGGCAGCCCTAACCTGGAACCAGGTGTTTTTCTCCGTCAAGGCCAACTGGGCCTCGGCGGCCTCCTGCCCCAACGTGGCTGCCCGCAGCCGCAGGATGATCTCTTCTTCCTCCCAATCCTGTAGATTTTTCTCTGGCATTTGGTCGTAGGCGATGAGGGCCGCCTTTGCCGCAGCCTCGGCGGCTGCCAATTGGGCGCGGGCAGTTGCCATCGCCACTTCCGACGCTCCGGCGCTCACCTGATCTCGCTGAGCGCCGGCTTGGGCCACCGCGGCCTCGGCCGCCGCCAACTGCGCCTCGGCACCAGATACCTGCCCTGGCCGAGGTCCGGTTTGCACCACCGTCAACTGTGCCTGCGCTGCTGCCACCGCCGCCTCCGCTTGTGCCACCTGCGCCTCCAGGAGCGTTGTCTCCAGGACAGCCAGCATATCACCGGCTGCCACGGTGTCACCCTCTGCTACCGCCACCGTCTCCACGCGCCCGAGCATTGTAAAGCTCAATTGTGCGTCCTGGGCCGGGACTATTTCTCCCGACGCCACGACTGTGTCGCTGCTGATTTGAGATGTATTACGGGCTAGTGTGGACGACGATGCCATCGCAAATGCGCGTCCGGCGCATACTAGAACTGTCACCGACAGCAGAATGATCAATAAGCGTTTGTGCTTCATACCCTTGCTCCTTCCTTACGGCACCAGACTTCCAAAGTCTTCTGAGACTTTGGAAGTCTTAGTTCGTAGCGATCTCTACTTCCACACTCATGCCCCACCGCAAGCCCGGTGGTTGTTCGTCCAACTCGACCATGACCGCGTATACCACGTCGCCGCCGATCATCTCGGCCTGCGACGCGATGTGCACCACCTGCCCCTCAACCGTCACGCCCAGCGGTTCCACGTACACACTCGCTTGCTGCCCGACCGCAACTCGACCCACGTCCAGCTCGCTCAGGTCGGTGGTTCGCACGCGCAAGCGGCTCAGATCGACCATCGTCAGTGCTATTTGACCCGGCATCACCGCCTCACCAGGACCGACCTCCAGTGCGGTGACGGTACCAGCGACAGGAGCGCGTAGTGTTGCCTGGTCGAGCACAGCGCGGGCGACCTCCAGCGCGGCTTCCGCTTGTGATACCGCTGCCTCGGCGGCAGAGATTTCCTCGGTGGTAGCCCCGGCCTGCACCGTCTCCAGTTGCGCTTGAGCGGCGTCTCGTTGGGCCGCGGCGATCTGAACGCCAGCTTCGACCACGCGCAACTCGGCATACGCACCGCCCATCAACGCGTCGAGTTGCGCCTGGGCCGCGATCTGGGCCGCGTCGGCAGCTTGAAAACCGTAGCGTGCCTGTTCCTCGAACGGACCCAGCGCGGGGCAGATCGTCCGCTCCTCACCGTCTGGAAACTCGTAATCCACGCACGTCATCGTCAAGTCGTGGTACTCTTCGGTCACCAACTGATCCGCCTGCGCCGCAGATACCTGCGCCTGGGCGGCCTTTATCTCCGCTTGCGTCGCTCCCAGGTCTGGCCGGGTCTGTTGGACCTCTGCCTGGGCCACCGAGGTCTGGGCAGCCGCCACCTGTGCCTCAGCAACCGCCACCTCTTCCGGGCGAGGACCGGCTTGTAAAAGCGCCACCTGTGCCTGGGCAGCCACCACCGCCGCCTCTGCCCGCGCCACATCGGCTTCCAGCAGGTCTGTCTCCAGCACGATCAGCACTTGGCCTGCCTCTACTTGGTCACCCTTGTTCACCACTACCGTCGCGACCCGTCCCGACACCGGGAAACCCAGGTGTGTTTGCTGGAACGGCACGACCTCACCCGACGCGGCGACCTGACCGCTGGAGGAGCGAGAGTCTGGGGTCGCTATCGCGGCGGTGGGGGAGGGTGTCGGTTCCGGCGAGCGATTGCAGCCTATCAACGCTATCGCCACCACCAGTACGAGCATTGCCCGTCGTTTATCCATCGTTTTCACCTCTCTCAATTCAAGCGTGCTGGCTGTTCTCCGTGACCTTGCCATCGCGCACCTCGACCACGCGCCGGGCGAAGGGAATCACGCGCGGATCGTGGGTGGCAAAGATAAAGGTTGTGCTGGTATCCTTGTTCAGTCGCTGCATGATCTCCATGATCTGGCGACCGTTCTCGGTGTCCAGGTTAGCGGTCGGCTCGTCGGCCAGCACTAGCACGGGATGGATAGCCAGAGCGCGGGCGATGGCGATGCGTTGCTGCTCGCCGCCGCTCATCTGGTCGGGACGGTGACGGGCGCGCTCAACAAGACCGACTGCTTCCAACAACTCGTTCGCGCGCTCCCGTCGCTCTGCCTTTTTCGCCCCGGCCAGCAGCAAGGGAAGCTCGACGTTCTCATAGGCCGAAAGCCCGGGGATGAGGGCAAAGAACTGGAACACAAAGCCAATCGTCCCCTTGCGCAGGTCGGCGCGCTTGTTGGGATTGAGCCGCGTCACGTCTTGCCCGTTGATGTGCACGCGCCCGCCGGTCGGCCGGTCCAGGCAGCCCATCAACTGCAACATTGTCGTCTTGCCCGATCCTGACGGCCCGACGATGGCTGTGAATTCGCCCTTTTCGATGGTCAGATTGACGCCGCGCAGCGCGTGGGTCTCAACCTCGCCGATCTTGTAAACTCGGGTTACGTCTTGTAATTCAATGACACTCATCTTGTACCTCCATAGTTCGTCTTGCGTGCCATCAGAATGGCTGTTTTCAAAAGCTAATTGCGTGTCGTAGATTGCGGACCCAGTTAAAAGGCTCGCAGCGCATCAATAGGCTCTTTCCGGGTCGCAAACCAGGCCGGGTAGAGCGAGGCCACCAGGATGATGACCAGGCACACCAGGGACAACGTGGCCGTATCCCCCCAGATGTAGGCGCCATAAAGCGTGGTTCCTATGGCGAATCCACTAGAACCAGTGCCAGCAAACTCGGATACATCCAAATCGCCCAAGGGTATGCCCACGTTTACCAGATAATACATCCCTAACGATCCAGCCCCACGCCCAGGAGAATGCCCAGCACGCCCAACGTGACAGACTCTATCAAAAACATACTCATAATCTGCCGTCCCTTCATCCCCAGCGCAGCCAAGATGCCCATCTCTCGCGTGCGCTCAAAGACGGACATCAACAGCGTATTGGCGACGACGACGGCGACGATGGCCATCACGATCCCATAGAGCACGTACAGCATACCCATCGCTGATTCCGTCATGGTCAGCATCATCTCGTTCAGGTCTCGCCAGGTCAGGACTTTTAACCCCGGGGCGCCAAGTGCGGTCGCAACGACGTCGGCGTTTTTCTGATCGTCCAGCACGGCGACGACCGCGCTGGCCCGGTCCCCCACTTTTGTGAACGCCTGTGCCTTGGCCAGCGGCAAAAAGACCGTCACGTCGTCAAAGCCCGGGATGCCAGAGTCGTACAGGCCACGGATTTCGAAAATGGCCTCGTCAGGCTGGTCGTCTGACGTATTGACCAGCAGGCTGATCCCATCGCCCACGGCCAGCCCCATGGTCTCTGCCAGCCGCCGGCTGATGAGGACGCCGCTCCGGTCGTCGGGGGCCAGCCACGCACCGGCAACCAGACCCTCCCGGAAGGGCGCCATCGTCTCGGCCAGTGGCTCGACGCCATAGACCCGCAGCCCAACCGACTCGTCGGCCGTGTTCAGGATGCCACTGCCCCACAACACCGGTGCTGCGTCTCGCACGTTGGGCAGCGCCTTTGCTTGCGCGGCCACTGCCTGCGGCTCTTGCAGCAGGTCCTCCCATTTGAGGCTGACTTTGTCCTCCTCGTAGGTTTCAGCGCGCACCTGCACGTGACCTGTCTGCACCCGAATGTTGTTCTGGATGGAATTCTCTATCGCGCCCATCTCATAGCTGTGCAGTGTGATGACCAGTGCCAGGCCCAACATCACCGCGATCATGGTCAATGCC
>JAAEPW010000242.1 GCA_024232355.1 Chloroflexota bacterium
GGAAACTGCGCGACTGTTATTGGTGGCCAGGGCTTGACACACAGGTCGAAACTGCTGTCCAGTGCTGTCCTGGATGTCAATGCAGCGGGAAGAGTCAGCCACCAGATCCAATCCCACCAATCTCTATCCCAAAGCCAGACACTTTCTGGAAGCGCCTAGGCCTGGACCTGGCTGGACCATACAGTATGGCGCCCCAATGACAACAATTCGTGGTTTCTATCGTGGACTACCACAGTGGATTTCCAGAGGTCCTGCTCACGATGGACGTTCGTTCCTCGGCAATCATCCGATGGCTCAAACAGCTGTTCGCGCGTTACGGCTGTCCAGAAGAGATTGTGATGGACAATGGTCCGCAGTTTGCCTCTGCAGAGTTCCAGCTGTTCCTGGAGGAGCACGGGGTCGTCCCCTTGATGGCCGCCATCTTCACTCCTCAGGAGAATGGTCTGGTCGAACGATGGAACAAGATGCTGAAGTTTGGGATCCAGGCGTTCTGTTCGCTGGATCGGCCATGGGAGGACGGCATCGCAGAGCTGCTCTCACAGCACCGCCACATGCCCTCCTCGCCGCAAGGTCCCTCGCCGGCCACTCTGTTCTTTAGGCGTCCCACCAGGCTGGCGTTCGAAGTCAGCACTATGTACACGAACAAAGGGGCACACGCCGGCACGCACAACAACATGAATACAGTCGCACACAAACCCCGATCACAGGAAAAACGCGGGCCTCAGGAGGAGGTCAAGTATGCACTGGCTGATCGGGGGTTGGGCTCTGAGGGAGAACCCCTGCCTACTGCAAAAAGCTGCGGTTCTCCTCAGGCTAGTGTTGGCATCACGATGGCCGAGGCC
>JAAEPW010000243.1 GCA_024232355.1 Chloroflexota bacterium
CTGGGTTTGATATTATCGTTCTCACCCGACGAGGCCGGGCGCGAGGCCGTCATCTCGCGCATGAGCGAGAAACCGGGTATGGACCGCGCAAATGTAGAGCACGTTCTGGCCACGCTGCGCCAGGTGGTCAAAGAGGACGCGCCCCAGGTGGACACGGAACCGACCCCCGAAGAAAAGTTAAAGGTTGCCCGCTATGTGGCAAAAATGACGGGCAAGACGGTGGAGCAGTTGTTTGCGGAGGATGTGTTTGGGGAGCGGATGCAGGTGCTCGACAGATCCGAATGGCTCATAGCCCAGGGCAACGCCCTTTTCCGCGCCATCGATGTCCTGGAATGCATCGACCCCGAGGGCTGGTTTGAGCGCAGTATGGAGCGGTTACTGCGCGCAGCCTACAAGCAACGCCTGGACAGGATCGTCGAATTGCTTCCCGACGAGATGGCCGATGCCATCGCCTACTACTGGTGAGGTGGGGGGGGGTGTTGTTGGTTGGGGTTGGTGGTGTGGTTGCGCGGTGGGGGTTGGGGGATATAATTGGGGTGCGTAAAGGATAGTCAATCCAGTTGAACCACTCAAGACCACTATCTCACAACCACAGGAGGCATCAAGCAATGGATAAACTAGAACTAACC
>JAAEPW010000244.1 GCA_024232355.1 Chloroflexota bacterium
ACAGGTGCGCGTGATCCACCCGGCCATCGGCGGGGCCTTTGGCGGGCGGGAGGATGTGTCGGTGCAGATCGTGTTGGCCCTGGCGGCCCAAAGGCTGCACCGCCCGATCAGGATCATCTGGAGCCGCGAAGAATCGATCGTCGGCCATTGCAAACGCCACCCGACGTGGATCCGGTGCAAGTTGGGAGCCACCCGCCAGGGCAAGTTGGTCGCTGCCGAGGTGCGAATCGTGGCCGATGGCGGCGCGTACTGCTACACCACCAACAAGGTGCTAGGAAACGCCACCTCGACCTGCACCGGCCCCTACGAGATCCCCAACGTCAAAGTGGACACCGATGGCATCTATACCAACAACCTGCCCAGCGGGGCTTTTCGGGGCTTTGGTTCGCCCCAGGCCATCTTTGCCGCCGAGACGCAGATGAACAAGTTGGCCCAGGCGCTAGAGATGGACCCGGTCGAACTGCGGATGAAAAACCTGCTGCGCGAAGAGAGTCTGACGGCGATGGGCACGCCCCTGCCCGGCGGCGTCAGCCTGGTGCAAGTGACCGAAAAGTGCGCCCGCGCCGCCGGATGGCAACAAACGATGACAGGATGGCAAAAGCCAGGCACACGTAGTGGATTGGGCCTCGCCGTCGCATTCAAGAACATTGGCTTTTCCTTTGGTTACCAGGAGAACTGTTGGGCCAAGATCGAGTTGCGAGGCCAGGCCGAGATCGAAAAAGCAAAGGTCTACATTGGCAGCGCCGAGGTGGGACAAGGCACGCACACCGTCATCCGCCAGATGGCAGCCGAGGCGCTAGAGCTGCCGTTGGAGCGGGTGCAGATGGTCACCGCCGATACCAATACCAGCCCCGGCAGTTCCGGCTCGGTCTCGGCCTCGCGCATGACGTTCATGGCTGGCAACGCGGTCCGTGGGGCAGCGCAGCAAGCTCTGGAGCATTGGCACGCCGAAGAACGACCCGCCATCGCCGAGTACGTCTATCTGGCCCCCAAGAGCACCCAACTTGACCCGGAAACCGGACACGGCGTCCCCAACCTGGCCTATGGCTACGTTGCCGAGGCGGTAGAGGTAGAGGTGGATACCGAGACTGGCGAACTGCGCGTCCTGCGCGTTGTATGCGCCGACGACGTGGGCAAGGCGATCAATCCGCAGCAGATCGAGGGCCAGATCGAGGGCGGCGTGGTGCAGGCGTTGGGTTGGGCCACGTGCGAGAATTTTATCACCGTCAAAGGGCACGTGCTGACGCAACACCTCAGCACCTACCTGATACCCACCATCGACGACGTGCCAGGCAGCGTCGAGTCAATCATCGTCGAACACCCCGACCCACGCGGGCCGTGGGGCGCGCGCGGGATGGGCGAGATGCCCTTTATCCCGCTGGCCCCGGCGCTGGTCGCCGCGATTCACGATGCCACGGGGGTCTGGTTTGACGAGTTGCCGTTGACGCCGGAGCGGGTGTTGCGGGGGTTGCACGACTGAGGGACATGGGCAATGAGATAAACGTCGTCAATGCAAATCATCTAGTAGCTAATACCTCGATAATTTCCGAACAGCCTCCGTCACGCAAATAATCGGCATGGTCGTCGACATTCTCAAATTTCCGTCCGACTATTTGAGAGCACTCGAATTTAAAATCGGTGCATTTCAGAAATCTATCGATCACATCCAGAGTTGCGGGATCTTGATAATCAATTTGACCGGCTCCTTCCTCAATGCTGTTCATTCCGGTGATCCATATTGCGGCTCCCAATGCCCCGCAAGCGCCCCCGCATAGACCGATTCCGCCCGCCAATCCCGCCGCCATTACCGTATGCATTTCGGACAGGCCCATCTTTTTTGCCAGCATTGCCGCGCAACTTGTGGGAGATGGGGGCGTTTCTACGTGTGTCTCGGAAAGAGCGGTATTGATCTCACTGAATGCTAGCGGAGCATATCTGGCAGCCCTGAGAATGCAGCTTATACTACCACATTTTATGAGGAAATATACAAGCGTCTGCATCGTCGATGATGACTTGTCCAGACCAGTTATGTCGAGGCAATTGACATAGTCGCTGCCAGCACGAAAGGACTCGACAAGTCTTTGGGCTGCAATAATTGCCCTGGTTTCAGCTTGTGGGCCTGGGCCAAAAAGTCGATACGCCTGTGCCCCTGCGGCAAGCGTCGCGCCCCAAGTCATGCCGCACTGGTAGCCATGTTGCATGATTCCGCCCACAAAGGGCATGGAAGCGTTCTCCTCGGACTGTAACGGATGATCGAATGCCTGGTTGAGAACTCTCAACAGTGCTTCTGATCATGATCCAACTTGCAGAAATGCACCCACTGTTCCTATCGACGATATCTTGCCTTTTGCTCCAGTCATCTCGCGTCTCCTTTTGTTTTCTACATCACTATTGTCGCTGCTTTGTGCGATTTTGGCAAGTCAAAAAAGGGTTTGCTAGCGGACACTTTTCAGATTACGGAATAATTGGACACGGATTCTACGGATTTCACGGATTTTTCTTTGGGCTTTTTCCAGATTATTCCTTCGGTTCACACAGGTGAAAGCAAACAGGAACAAAAAAATCCGTGTGTATCTGCGTTAATCCGTGTCCTATTCAAAAGTGTCCGGTAGTGAAAAAAGGGATCTATGAACCTGATATGCAATACTCGCGGCCTTGTTTTTGCCCCTCAATTCAAGTATAATGTTCTTGTGAACAAATAGCGGCTGTATGGGCGTAAAAATGGACGGTGGAGGTAAGTGATGGGTATCAGTACTACAGCGGTCATACAAGCTAGCGCCCGACGCCTGTTTCCAAATTCGAGTTTGGAACAGGTGTTGGCTATGCTGCTGCTAGAGTGGGCGCAAAAAAATCTGATCAAGTATAAAACGATAGCTCATCAGTTCGAGAGCAAGTATAATCAGGATTTTGAAACCTTCCGTCGAGCAATCTCGAACTCTGAGCCGTCTTTTGAAATAGAGCAAGATTATTTTGATTGGGAACTGGCCGTGAGCGGTATTGCCGATATGGAAGAGGAAATTGCGCGGCTGGGAGATATTGGGGAATAAGAGACCACGCCTAAACCGGTGACTCTATCCAGGTTCATAGACGAGGTCGAAACTGTGCTAGCCACAATGGGCTTGCCATAGTCAATCCACGAGGAGTTGCCGTTGACGCCGGGCCGGGGGTTGCAAGCCTTTCCGCTCATCTATATTCACTCTGCGCCTCAAAAATACGATCAATGATCTCTGCTTTCCTTCCACTCTTTTTCAATCCCCATAATGTCGCGATTTTCTGTAGTTGTTTCTTTGTCATTGCTTCCAAGATCTCCAGCGTATGTGTTTCCATCGTCGCTCCACGCTCAAGGAGGAACTGTCGAAGTGTTCCCTTCTTGGGCTGTTGGATGCCTAACCATTCTACCTCTTGCTCCAGTCCCTTTGCACCGTCAATACGCAGGCCCTCCATATTACGCCGTTGCTTCATTATGTGCAATGATTTACCAAAAGAGGAACTGTCGCGATTTATATCCCAGATACGGGCAGTGGCATCTTCGGCGCCACTGATAAGACAACGTCCATCAGGGCTAAAGACAAGTGAATAGACGTTACCCTTGTGTCCCTGCAAGCATGTGATTAGTTCCCCAGTTGTTGAATCCCACATTCCTATCTCTGTTCCACTTCGTCTTCCTGCGAATATGCTTCCATCAGGGCTGCATCGCACATCATACAAGCCCATGCCTACATCATCATCCTCTCTTGACACACTAAGAACCTCAGTCTTTGCAGTCAGCGACCAAACTCTGATCGAATCATCGCTGTATGCACCGCCACTGACAATTCGCCGTCCATCTGGGAAAAAGCATACACTGAAGACATCTCTCGAATGTCCCTGAAAGCTCTCCACTATTTCTCCACTCTTCAGATCCCATACTGTTACAATAGTATCTGCACCTCCACTTGCGAGCAATCTGCTATCAGGCGAAAAGGATACAGACTTTACTTCTTGGTAGCTTTTCAGTAAGGCTACTCTTTCCAGAGTTTGAGCATTGAGAATGTGAATTGTTCCAGAGCTACCTGCGGCTGCAATCAGTTGACCATCTGGACTACAATCAACTGTCCTCACATATTCAGTCTCTATCTTTACTGAAATGCTTTCACCTGTCTCAATATCCCAGACGGTAACTTTGCCGTTTCCTCCTCCACTAACAAGTTGGCTTCCGTTCGGCATAAAGCGTACGCTTTGAACGGACATCCGGTGCCCTTTAACAGCTAGTAAAAGAGTAGCCGTGTGACTGTGCCAAACTTGTATGCTGGCGTCAATACATCCACCTGCAATCAAATCTCCATTTGAACTTATGTCCAAGCTGAGAAATGTGTCCGAGTCTATATAAGAATTGGGGATGTTGCCCAAGTCCGAGTACGTAAGATCAGTATTCCACATCAGGGCACGTACAAAACTCGCTTCCCGCACAAGAGCTCCACGCAGATCGACGTTAGCTAAGTCTCCATCTATCAAGTCCGCGCCTACGAGCACAGTCTGCGCCAACTTGCGCCCGTTGAAGCTCTGATCCATCTGATTAAGTATCGTAGCTGCGTTGCCACCCACATAGCCCACATCCTCGTACGTTTTTCCCTTCGTTTCGTCAATCACCGCCCACAGCCTGTCCACATCTCCCACCATTCCCGCCAGTAGGCCTTGGACAGCCTGCATACGCGCGTCGGAAAACGACAGATCTCCAACAGTCTTGGACAACGCTGACACATCCTTTCTTGCATAGGGTAATTTACACGGTCGTCCTCCCACCTCGCAGTAAGTTTGTGTGAACTCTGATGCCAGGCAGTCTAACTCGGTCGCGAATTTGTACGCCACAAAGTACTCGGCCAGCGACTTGTGAGCGAACTCATAATATCCCGCTGCGTTACGCTGCAACAGGGTTTGATTGCGCAGGTCATAGTCCCAGTGGTCAAGTTCGGGCTTGTCCTTGATCCGGTCACCAAACAAGGCTTGGATTCGCTCTGGGATGTCCTTGTAGTGGATGCGTAACTCGCCACTGCGTATCATTTCCCAGGCCAACTCGCAAAGGAAAAAGAGTTTGTCTGCCGTCGTCGTAAAGGTGCGCTCGGCAGTAATGTTACGCAGCAACAGTTCATTGGTGGCGTAGAGATATATCTGAGCCTCGTTGATATCTTCCCTGACCTCAATGCCTGGAAGGGCCGCCATCAATAGCTCAATGAGCACAGGTTTGCGAGCCAACTCGGCTAGATTGGGGTTATCCAAGATACGCCGCGCTATAGCTGGCCCATTCTCTGAATCCACGCGCTTGACAATCACTTCCTCGATCTGTTCGTCAGTAAAGGGTTCCAGGTAAAGCACCTCAAATTCAGGCGGCTTGATGGCAGTCATCTTGCGCCCCAACTCTTCGCCCCCCAACACCCGCTCTGATTCCTTGGCCCAGCGGAAATATTCGGTCCGGCTGGTAAGCAGCACTTTACTTCCTTCCACCACCATTTCAGCCAGATCCCAGAAGGTGTCCACCACCGTCTGATACTCTACCTTGCGGGCCATTTCATCGAAACCATCAAGAATGAGTAGCAGCTTGCCCTGGCGGTTCATTTCCTGAAAGATGTCAAAGGCACTGCCCACAAATGGCAACTTGTATTGCTCCAACAATGCGTTGTTAATCAACTGTTGCGCCGTCGTTGCTTTGGTAAAAGTGCGCAAGGTAATGAGAAGGGGAAATCGCTCTTTGATTGGATCATCCAGATAACGTTGTAACTGTCGATAAGCATAGTGGCGGCAAAACCAGGTCTTGCCCGTGCCGAATTCACCCAGGATGGATACGTGTAACTTGCCCCGTTCACTTAGCCAATCGTCAATGTAGGCATCTATAACAGGATAAGTATCGCGGGCAGCCTCACGGCCTTCCTCATCAGTTTTCTTCTTGTGACACCCCAGGTCCACATAATAGCGGGGGATGTCGCTCTCTTCAACCAGGGCGCTGAGATAATCAAAGTACGGCCCCCAGATCATACGCATAAAATCAGCCAAGTTAAAAACCTGGACAGCGGGTTGAGTTTCGGCGTACTCCCGCGCGCTGGGCGCTACGCGCATCTCGCTGATGGCCCACTTTTGAGGACTGGACTCGGTTGCCAAATCTTCTGCGTCAGTCTGAGTAATCTCGCCTTCGAAACAGCGCACCAATACCTGCTGGCGCATCAAACCACGCCGCATAGTAGCGACCATGTCTTGTGTCCGGCCTTCTTCTGTCAGATCACTTACTTCATACCCAACAGCTTCCAGCCAGGTCTTGACCTCGTCAGCAAGTTCATCCAGTGCGCTTCCCTTTTCTTGCATCAATTCTAGCGCCTGCATAACTTCGTCAGGCAGTGGATCGGCGTACTCGTAGGGAACGACGCCAGAGTCTGCAATGGCAACGGGAATGTTATTCTGCCGCAACACTGTGAGCACTGGCCGGTTCTTCGTCTGGAACTGTTCGATGAATGCCTCGCGGATGATTGGACCATAACGTTGCTCATCGTCGGGGTGCAGGCGGGTGATCAAAGTGATTACATTGCCATTGATGTTAACGCTGGTAAGTTGGTGCAACCACCAATAAACAGCATTTCGTGGATCAAGACGAAAGTTCTTTACTACTCCCGCAGAGACTCGATGACCATCTACGTCCAGTTCGTCGGCAAAGCGAACTAGCGCGGCAACTAGCTGCTTGCGTCCACGATCATCAAGAGTAAACGTAATCGGACATTCTGCGATTGGCAACTTGGCATGATACTTGCAGACATCAATCAAATCGCCCACCAGTTTATCAGGCGTTGTCCGGATAGCTGGCCCCAGCGAAGTATCCCCGGTGCGACGGGCATAGTCAATCCAGGCACCGGTCAGCAAGTGGTGATTTTTACGGATTGCTTTCTGTTCATCAATAGTATAGCCGCTAGCCGTTTGCGCGGTGAACTCGACGTCAAACTTGGCTCCCATTGCCTCAGCTTTGGCTTTTATGTCTGGATACTTGACCACATCGCATTGCATACCAATGTCATGCAAGTAAATATCGGCCAGGAGCAGGTAGGCTTCTTCATCAGAAAGGGAACGTCCGTCATTGACTTCCAACAACTGCGCAGCGTAGATAGCTAATCGCTCGCTATGGTGGATACCGTGGTCAGTATAGTCCCGAATGATACGCAGTGCATCATCACCCGCCCAAATATCCTCCGCTGCGTTTCGAATCTGAGCTAGACTATCACGCAGTCTACTCTGGGTGATTTTCACCATCAATTGCTTTTCCACATCTGTGAATTCAGCCATCGTTGTACTCCTGGTAGCCACTATTCGAGCGTTACTATGTTGGTTTACATTGGGCGCGCTAACTGCACCTGGGCAAATACCCCGTGATGCACAAAATCACCTCATTTGCATAATATCTCGGTGAGATTAGCCGGACCATCAAGCAACAAACGCAGCTTGTTGAGCACATTGCGTCCCAGGACAATTTCATCTCCCTGTTCGTCCCCGACCACAAAGATGCCTGGCAATATCAATCCATCCAGTTCAAGATCTACCACGAACAGTTGAACAGGACGCCACTCGCCCCAATGACTACGAATGCGAGTGTCGCTAAGAGCGGGAGCCAATATCTGTCGTAGGTAAGCAATGGGGACGATAGAACCATCAGATCCGGTATCCAACAAAGCATCTTTTGTTGGGGTGTCCAATCCCTCATCACTGTTGCGGAGAACCACTCGAAGCACCGGAAAGGGAGGCTGATAACCAACATCGTAAGGATATCTCATAGATTGGCCGCCTCCATACGAAACCCGTGACGGGCCAACGTCCGTTCAGCGACATCCTCCACCAACGTTATCATCACCGGCACACGTCCAAATCGCTGGCGTGTGCGCTGGTGCAACACTCGAAAGTCAGTATCGTGGTCTACCACTTGTCCATCGCGCATAGCAATGTACTGGCCCAGGTATTGAGTTTTCAATTCAGCATGGCGTTGGCGGTAAATCTTGCTCTCTTCAGAGATTTTGCGGCGATCCAATTCCCATAGATAGAAGCGAACAGCCTTGGCGAATAGCTCGCCAACGTCACTCTGGTGCTCTAGTGCAGCCTTTTCGACACGACTGTACAGATCGGGTTCAACTACTACTTTTGGCATCGTCATTCCTCCTTTGCAAAACTGTGGGTCGGAATGACATTCCGACCTACTTTGGCGGATAACCCGTGATGCGCTGGATATCCTCGTAAAGCGGGCGCAGCCGCCGGTACATCTGTTTGTAGACCTTTTGATACAAACCCTCGTAGACGTCGCGCGCGGCGGGACGGGGTTCAAAGGTGCGGCTCACGCGCGTCATCTCGGCCACGGCGGTCTCGAAATCCGGGTGCAGCCCCAGGCCCACCGCCACGTCCATCGCCGCTCCCAATCCGGAGGTCTCGTATATGTGCGGGCGGCTGGCGGGCAGGTCAAAGATATCCGCTGTGATCTGCATCGCGGCATCCGACTGTGAACCGCCGCCAGAGACGCGCACCTCGGTCGTGCGCGTCCGCAGCCGCTTTTGCGTCCGTTCCAACCCCTCTCGCAGCGCGTAGGCCAGGCCCTCCAGGATGGCGCGGTAGAGGTGGGCGCGGGTGTGCACGTCGCCAAAGCCGATGACGGCCCCCTTGGCTTCCGGTCCCGGGGATTTCAGGCCAGGGGACCAGTAGGGCTGCAACGTCAAACCCATCGACCCAGGAGGGACCGCCGCGATCAATTCGTCGAACAGTTCTTCCGGCGTGCAATCCTGCTCTACGGCCAGTTGCACCTCTCGCAGGCCGAACTCTTCGCGGAACCAACGCACCATCCAATAGCCTCGGTAGACCTGGATCTCCAGGTTGTAGGCCCCAGGGACGGCGCTGGGATAGGGCGGGATGAGGGGAATCGCCTCGACGTAGCGGCGGCTGGTGGTGTTGACGGTGGCCGTCGTGCCATAGGAAAGGCAGGCGACGTGGGTCTCTAGCGCCCCAGCCCCCAGCACCTCGCACGCCTTGTCCGCCGCGGCGGCGATGAGGGGCAAACCGGCCGGGATGCCGGTCTCTTCGGATGCCTGGGGAGTGATCTCTCCCAGCACCCCGGTGGGAGGAACCAGATCGACGAACATTCGTTTTTCCAGCGGCAGCACTTGCCACTTCCAATCCCACCATTGGGACCAGGTCAGGCGTCTGTAGTCAAAGGGCATATAGCCCACCTGGCAGCCCACGCTGTCCACGAAACGATTCACCAGCCGGTAGGTCAGATAGCCGGACAGGAACATGTACTTGTGGGTCTGCTCCCAGATTTCCGGTTGGGCGGTGCGGACCCAATTCGCCTCGGCCTCGGCCTGGAGGTAGGCCGCCGTGTCCGACATTCCGCCCAGGCGAAAGATCAGCCCCCAGGGTCCACCAATCGGTTTCAGGCCCTCGGTGCGGCGCTGGTCGAGCCAGACGATGGCCGGGCGCAGGGGCTTTCCCTCTGCGTCCACGTTGACCATCGTGGCCCGCTGGGGAGTGAGGGCCACACCCGCCACCGCCTCCCTGGGGATGGAGCTTTCTTGCCACAGCCTTTGGCAGGCGGTGCACAGGTTTTCCCAAAAATAAGTCGGGTGCTGCTCGGCCCAG
>JAAEPW010000245.1 GCA_024232355.1 Chloroflexota bacterium
ATTTGGACTTGATCGGAGTTGATTTTGAAACTTTGGACCAAACTCGGAAGAAAAATGTCATTTTGAAGTTGAGAACCCTGCCGCTTAGACTTGCAATCCCCCGATTTTGTCAAATTGAGGAGGGGGTATACGCTAGTGAAACCTAATACTCAACATTATAGTATACTTTGTAAATATAGAGAACTGACATCTGAAGAATTTTTCTCAATGCGTGATGCTTCTCTCATATTTGTTGTCTATATTGCCTCACTGTGATAAAATCCCAGATAACCAAAAACAGTTAGAGAGGCGGCGTGGGTGCGTGTTGATTGAGGAGATAAGGAGCCGTTATGCGCGAGTATCGTGAACTGATGACCCAGCAACGTACCAAAGAAGTTCGGATGATGGTGATTGGAATGGTTGTTCTTCTTGCTGTATGTATTGTGATCGCACTGGCTGGGCAAGGCTTGGCCCCCTCACCCGGGTCAGAGCTTGTGCTGACGGTCACATCACCGATCATTGTTGCACCGACAACTGCATTGACCTCGACGAACCCTCTTGTACTGGCAGACGTTCCCACGCCGATTCCGACGAGCACGCTCTTTCCCACGAGCCGTCTGGTGGTGATTCCAACGAACACGTCTTTGTTCTCAGGCACTCCTACCCCCACGAATACCCCTGTACCAACCGGAACACCATTGCCCACGACCACACCGACTGAAATCCCATCGTCCACGTCGACACCAATCGTCACACCATCTCCAGAGCCTTTACCTATCTCGACATCCGATTCTCAGGCCGATTTGGTTTCCTACAATGGCTTGGCCCCTGTGCAGCAAGTGCCCGCTGGCGCTGATATCCGTGCTGCCAGCGTGGGCGCCGACCTACGAGTTGCGCTTCAGAACACTACACGAGTTCCGGCAGAACTGGCTGGTTGGGCTGACGGTGAGGTATTGCTGTGGATAGCTTTTTATGATCCAATTCCTGACCCACCGACCGTGTATACCGAGTGGATCTTTGCGCTTGATTTGGATGGTGATGCTGGAACAGGTCGGCCAGTTGGCTCGCTGCGCATCAATCCCGATATGGGCATTGAGGTGACCGTTGGCGCTTATTATGACCCTGCTAACGGACAATACGGGTATTATTCCCTGGTATGGAATCCGGCTCAGGCAAGCTGGACAGACGGGCCTGCGGGGATACATTATGTCGTGAGCGAGTCGCGCACGGTGATTGGATTTGCTTTGCCATTAGAAACCCTTACGCAATCAGCAGCACAGGCTACTGGTGTGACCTATGTACCTGGGGCCGTTAGGGGGCGAGCGGCAGCGATTGCTGTAGAGGGGCAAAAGGTGATAGATTTTTATCCAGATCGACCCTAGAATGAGGGTGCCGTGCCCCATTTACTAGTGCACGACGGCGGAAATCCTTCCGCAGTTTTTGGAAATCTGCTGAATGCCCACGCTTGCTAGGAATCGTCAGATCCCGGCTCTGCGCGACGAAAATTGGCTCCGAAAACGGCAAACGAGTTCTGTCACCAGTCAACAATTCAGTGACTCGTTGGAACTTTGACTTTGCTGAGTATCGCTTTGCCATATTGCCTCCTCTGTGCTAGTTTTATGATTTCATACTTGCCAGAGGAGGTCAGCTTTTCACAATACCTACTGGTGTAACTTTTGGGGTAAATATCCGGGTATGCTCCTTTGCTCTATGATTGGAGCTAGAGCATACTACGAGTTAACCTCCTTAAAAAATGTCCGGTAGTGAATATTACAGCAGAAAAGAGGGGTGTGTCAAGCATTCGCCCAGCGTAAAAGCGCCAGCTTGGATCACATCACCGCTTGACGTTTTGCAAAATCTCTCCTAGAATGTGGAAATGTCCAGGTCTGTGACAGTGTGATATAATTGTGTTTTATCCCACGGATGGGACGGAGATATCTACACGGGTTCCTCCAAGGCATTGCCCACTGGAGCGACTGGCGATGAGGCGGAGGAATCGGCACTCTACTATCCACGAATCCACACCAGTCTATGTTGGTGGATGCACTGCCTCTTTGTTACTCTCTCGCCGTGGACGGCGCCGGGCAGTGGGTGCCGTACGAGGGTATGGCCGGTTGTGTGGTGCGTTCTGGTTGTGTGGGCATCCTGGGATACGGCCTCTTGTGTGTGTTGGGTGTGTTCTAGTCGTACAGAAAATTGGAGAGTGGTATGCCCATTGTTTCCGTCGTTGCTTGTAGTGCGTATGAACTCGGCGCCGTTCGTCAGGCCGTGACCGCTGTCCTGGCCCCGCTGGGCGGTATTGAGCGCTTTGTCCGCCCGGGAATGCGGGTGCTGCTCAAGCCCAATTTGCTGAGAGCATCTGACTTGGATCGAGCGATCATTACCCACCCGGCGGTAGTCGAGGTGGTGTCCGGGCTGGTGCAAGGAGCTGGAGGAACCGTCATCATTGGCGACTCACCCGGTGGTCCGATCAAGCAAAGACCTCCGGTCTGGCGCAAGGGGGGACTGACGGGAGTGGCAGAACGTACCGGTGCTACTCTGGTTTCCTTTGACGACGCCGAGTGGAAGCGACTGAACGGCGGCGATTACTTTATCGCCCGCCCGGTCTTGGAGGCTGATCTGGTGATCAATCTTCCCAAGCTGAAAACCCACATGCTCACGCTCTACACGGGCGCGGTCAAGAATCTCTTTGGCACCATCCCCGGCACCCGCAAACGGGAGGCCCATTATCGCGCTCCTAGCGTGGAAGACTTTAGCCAGGTGTTGGTGGATGTGTTAGAGCTGGTCCAGCCGGGCTTGACGATCCTGGACGGTGTGTTGGGTCAGGAGGGGAACGGACCGGGGACGTTGGGAGAGCCTCATCACTATGGATGCCTGGCGGCTTCGACCGATTCGGTAGCTTTGGATGCAGTGATGGCGCAGGCGATGGGCTACCGACCCAAGGATGTGCTGCACCTGACATACGCGGATGAGCGAGGGGTAGGGACATCAACCCTCGATGGAATACAGATTGAGGGAGATCAAAGGGTGCTCGACTTTGGCAAGCTGGATTTGCTGAGACCTCGTTGGTTTTTTCCTGCCATTGAGTGGATCAGCAAGCCGGTAAACAAAGCGATACGGATCCGCCCCCTGGTGGAGCCATCCAAGTGCATTGGCTGTGGTCAATGCGCCGAGGTCTGCCCGGCCGAGGTCATCACGCCTGGCAAGCCTCCGCTCTTTGATTTGGATCGCTGTATTAGTTGTTTCTGTTGTGCCGAAATTTGTCCGCAAGCGGCCATCGTATCCCATCGCAATTGGCTTGCGCGGCTCCTTCTTGTGGATGTTTGAGGAGATAAAATGGATATCATAACCAGACTCCTGCTAGATGTTGTTGGCAGTCTGATCGGCATTTTCGTGGGAACGTTGGCCGCTCTGGCTGCTGACCGGTACAACGAGCGGCGGCGAAATCGACGGCGGGCCAAGATCATCTTGCGTTCGTTGGCTCAAGAGTTGAACGAAAACTATGAGACCTTGCGGACCGCCAAACCGACCTATCAAAGCAAACCCTGGGGAAAGAGTTTCTACATCAGTACCATTGCTTGGGAGACGGCACTCTCCAGCGGGGACTTGCCGGAAATCATTGGCTTTGGATTAGCCGATGCGATATCGGCCCAATACGCCTTGCTCGTGCGCATTCGTTATTACGTGAACCTGTTGACGCAGCTTTGGTTTGCGCCCACCGAAATTCAGGGCTATGAAGATATCCGAAAGGGGTTTCGCCAGGTGATCGTCAAGACGATGAATCAGGCAATGAGCAACTATTCCGAGGTGATGCGGCTGGTAGGCAGTGTGTTGAAGGACGTGTAGAGGGAGATGATGAATACGCTGACCGAGACACAATTTCCCAAATTGCGCGCTGTTGACGTTCGCCCATTTGCTCAGGATGGTCGTGTTTATCTTTTGCTGCGCGACCCGCTTCAGCTGACCGATCAGGCGGTGACCATACCCCAGGCGCTAGGTCCGCTGCTGGCGCTATGCGATGGCACGCGGGACAGTGACGCGCTTCGGGCTGCCTTTGCCGTCCGGTTTGGGGTGCGGATCGGGCCGGATGTGATGGACGGACTCTTGCTCGCGCTCGACGAGGCGCTGTTGTTCGACAACGAGCGTTTTACCGTGGCGTGTGATCGGTCGCTGGCCGAGTTTCGTCAGGCATCCCACCGCCCGCCCTCCTCTGCCGGACAATCTTATCCTGCCGACGCGGATGAACTGGGCCACTATTTGCAGGGTTATCTTCAAGATGTAGACGAGCAGAGTGGAGCGATTGACGGTGCCGATGTTCGCGGTCTCGTCAGCCCGCACATTGACTATATGCGCGGCGGGCCGGTCTATGCGCGTGTCTGGAAGCACGCCGAGGCGGCGATTCGGGCGGCTGACCTGGTCCTGTTGCTGGGTACTGATCACATGGGTAAAGATGGTGCGCTGACGTTGACGCGCCAGCACTATGCCACACCCTTTGGCGTTTTGCCCACGGCGCGTGACGTCGTGGACGTGCTGGCTGATGCGCTGGGTGAGGATGTTGCCTTTGCCGACGAGTTGCACCATCGCAATGAGCATTCTATTGATCTGGCGGCGGTCTGGCTGCACTATATGCGTGCAGGGGAGCCGTGCGACGTGGTGCCGATTTTGTGTGGCTCGTTCGGTCACTTTGTCCGAGGCGAGGCGGAACCGGCATCCGACGTCAAGATCAACGCGCTGGTGGACGCGTTCGGGCAAGCGACCGAGGGCCGTCGCGTGCTCGTCGTGGCCGCGGCTGATCTGGCGCATATGGGCCCGGCGTTTGGCGGCCAGCCGCTGGACCTTGTTGGGCGTGCCCGGTTAAAGGCGACCGATTATGAGCTGATCGAGCGTATGTGTGAGGGCAACGCAGAAGGGTTCTTTGCGGCGATCAAGCGTGACGATGACCGGCGCAACGTGTGCGGGCTATCATCCATTTACTTGGCGCTGCGTATGCTAAATCCAACTCGGGGGGAGCAGATTGCTTACAACCGCTGCCCCGCTGATCAGAATGATACATCGTTCGTGTCGATATGTGGTGTTGTGTTTTCGTAAATTCGCAATTCGTAAATTCGGGAGGAGAGTGATGAAATTTTCAGAACTGATCGAAAAACGGTACAGTGTGCGGGCGTACAAGCCCGACTCGGTGGAAGAGGCCAAGCTGCAACAGGTGCTTGAAGCGGCCTGTATTGCACCGACCGCGGCAAACCGGCAGCCCTTTCAACTCATCGTGATTTACACGGCGGGGCGAGAGGCAGAATTAAAGCGTATCTATGGCCGGGACTGGTTCACGCAAGCGCCGCTCGTGATTTGCGCTTGTGGTGTTCCGTCCCAGGGATGGGTTCGCAAATATGATGACGAGAACTATACCGTCGTGGATGTCTCTATTGTGATGGACCATCTGACCCTGGCCGCCACCGATGTGGGACTGGGCACGTGCTGGGTCGGCGCCTTTGACCCCGCCGCCGCGCGCGAGGTGCTGGGCCTGCCCGATGACGTGGAGCCGATCGCGTTCACGCCGTTGGGATATGCTGCGGACCAGCCCAAGCCGAAAAAACGCAAGCCGATGTCCGAGTTGGTACGGTACGAACGCTGGGCACAATGACGATATGGATGCAAGAACCTTTCGTCAATTATATCTGGATTTTTTCAAGCGCAAGGAACACGCCATCATTGGCGGGTCGTCGCTGATACCAGAGCACGATCCCAGCGTACTATTCACCACCGCGGGGATGCACCCATTGGTGCCATTCCTGCTGGGAGAGCCGCATCCGGCAGGCAAGCGGCTGGTCAATTGCCAAAAGTGTTTGCGCACCGACGATATTATGGAAGTCGGCGACGACGTACATTTGACCTTTTTCGAGATGCTGGGCAATTGGTCCTTGGGTGACTATTGGAAGCCGGAAGCCATCCAGATGAGTTTCGAGTTTCTGACAGAAATCTTGGGCTTTGAGGTCGACCGGCTCCACGTTACTTGCTTTGCAGGGGATGAAGACGCGCCTCGAGACCTGGATGCAGCCGAGATTTGGAAAGCCATTGGTATACCGGATAGTCGCATCACGTTCTTGCCCAAAAAGGACAACTGGTGGGGACCGGCTGGTGCGACCGGACCCTGTGGACCAGACAGCGAAATGTTCTACGATATGGACCCCGACGGCGCATCGGGTGAGACGCCAGAGACCAACCCCGCCCGCTTTTGGGAAGTGTGGAACGACGTCTTTATGCAGTACGACAAACAGGCTAACGGCAAGTACGTGCAGCTAGCGACCAAGAACGTCGACACTGGCTTGGGCCTCGAACGCACCTTGGCCATTCTTCAAGGCGTGCCTTCGTTGTACGAGACCGAGCTCTTTCAACCGATCATCAACGCAGTAATGTCCCTGGCCCAGACCCCCAACCAGTTTGCCGTGCGCGTGGTGGCCGATCACATCCGGGCTGCGGCCTTTATCGTGGCCGAGGGGATCGCGCCAGGCAACGTAGATCAGCCATACATTGCCCGGCGACTGATTCGACGCTCTGTGCGCTACGGTCGTGAGATGGGCATCGACGGACACTTTGTGGCGCAATTGGCCACTGTGGCGATGGCGACGCTGTCCGACGTCTATCCAGAATTGGAAAAAAATCGGGATCACATCCTCACCGCACTGGACGATGAGGAAACACGCTTTCATCGAACGCTCAAGCGAGGTGAAAAAGAGTTCTTCAAGGCGGTCGAGTTGTGCCAGTCGGAAGAAAAGGCCGTCATGCCCGGTAACCTGGTCTTTCGCCTGTACGACACGTATGGATTTCCCCCCGAACTGACGCAAGAGTTGGCCGAGCGGCAGGGACTGGCTGTGGATATGGATGGATACCATCAGGCTTTTGCCAAACACCAGGAAAAATCTCGCCAGGGTGCTGCTGCACGGTTCAGGGGCGGACTTGCGGAGCGGTCGGTCGAGACAACGCGGCTGCACACAACCACGCACTTGCTGCACAAAGCACTACGCACGGTGTTGGGGACGCACGTGGAACAGCGGGGGAGCAATATCACCGTCGAGCGGCTCCGGTTCGACTTTTCTCATCCCGAAAAGCTGACGGTTGAGCAATTGGCCGAGGTGGAGCGCATCGTGAACGAGCAAATCCAACGGGACCTGGCTGTGACCTGGAAAGAAATGAGCATCGAGCAGGCCAAGCAACAGGGGGCGATTGGCTTGTTCAAAGATCGGTATGGGGATCGGGTCAAGGTCTATTCGATGGGAGACTTTAGCAGCGAGATATGCGGCGGGCCGCACGTCGAGCGCACGGGCGAGTTGGGACATTTTCGCATTGCGAAACAGAAATCTATCGGCTCGGGTCTGCGGCGCATCAGGGCGGTGTTAGAGTAGCGCGAGTTTCCACGACAAAGAGCGGATATTTTTGCCACGAATTGCACGAATTCACACGAATTTTCTGGCCTTTATTCGTGAAAATTTGTGCAATTTGTGGCAAGATAAAAATGTCCAGTAGTAAGGGAGGAATGACATGGCAACGTTAAAACAAATTCACCAGCATATTGACGAGAATTTTGACGAGCACCTGGAACGAACCAAGGCGTTCGTTCGTCAGCCTTCCATCAGCGCCGACGGCACCGGTATGGCTGAAACGGCTGCTATGGTGGCTGATCTAATTCGTGAAGCGGGCGGCGAGGCAGAGATCGTGCCTACTCCGGGCTACCCGGTGGTTTATGGTGAGATCAACGTTGGTGCGCCCAAGACTTTGCTGGCCTATGGGATGTACGATGTCCAGCCGGTGTTGGGCGAAACCTGGGACGTCTCTGATCCCTTTGGCGGTGAGGTGCTGGATTTGCCTGGGCTTGGTCCCAGCTTGGTGAACCGGGGCATTTTCAACAGCAAGGGACCGTTGGTCGGTTTGCTCAATGCCTTGCAGAGTTTTCGCGCCGTCGGCGAGCAGTATCCGGTCAACCTCAAGTTTATGGTCGAAGGCGAAGAAGAGCTGGGCAGCCGCAACTTGCCCGGTTTTGTCGAGGCCAACAAGGATCGCCTAAAAGCGGATTTTGCCTTTTTTGGCTTTTATGCCCAGGATATCAAGGACAAGGTAATCATGTATCTGGGTGTCAAGGGTATCCTGTTCATGGAATTGATCGTTCGAGGCGATGACTGGGGAGGGCCGACCTCGCGCGGTATCCACGGTTCCAATGCGGTCTGGTTCCACAGCCCCACCTGGGTGCTGCTCCACGCCTTGTCTGGCATGTTCACACCAGACCAGAAACACATTCTGCTGGATGGATTTTACGACGACATTGTGTCGCCTTCTGCCGAGGACGAGGAACTCTTGGCACGGTTGGTGGATACCTTTACGCCCGAGACGCAATTGGAAGAGAATGACGTCCGGCGTTTCAAATATGACTTGGCCGGAGTCGATCTGATGCGCAAGTACCTTTACCAACCCACCCTGAATATAGACGGCATCATCTCTGGCCATACCGCCGAGGGTACCAAGACCCTGTTGCCCCACGAGGCCCGCGCCAAGATAGACATCCGAATGGTGCCCAATATGCGTCCAGAACGAATGGTGCAGTTGGTCAAAGACCACCTGGCGCGGCATGGATATGCGGACAAGATCGACGTCATCGTCCACGATTCGTACCCTCCGGCCAAGACCTGCCTGCGTGGAAATCCAGCCGCCGAGGCGCTGCTGGCAACGTATCGCGATTTGGGTTTCGAGCCCGAAATCTGGCCGCACTTGGCGGGATCGGCACCCTTTTACCTGTTCACTGAGGTTTTGGACATTCCCGTGGCTCTGGGGGGACTGGGGCATGGCGGTCGGGCACATAGCCCCAACGAATACGTTACTCTGGATGGTATAAAGCTGTACGAGAAATCGGTCGCCACTTTTTTGATGAATTTGGGAGCTGATCGGGAGGACTCGTGATGCAAAAGAAAACGTTTAACGGTTATCGATCATTCCAATATCTGGAGCCAGGGGCGGACTACAAGCCCTTCAAACTGGCCAAAGAGATCGACCGGGTCGAGCCTTATGCATACCCGGTCTCGGAAGAGCAAGAGCAAAAGGTCCAACAGCTTTTGGAAGAACACGTCATCGTCTCGCTTCACGATCACACGGCTGTCTTTCCCAATGATATGAGCCAGATTTTCGACTATGCCCGTCATGGTCGTCAATGGACCGGGTATGAAGGGTTAGCCAGCTCTGGCATCGACGTCTTGTTTGAAAACTTTATGGACGGTACGGCACTGATCACCTCCAGCGCCGGTTGGAAGTGGACCGACGTGATCCACGACATTGGCATCCGCTTTAGCGACTTTGCGCACCAAGAGATGATCTATGTGGCGCTGACGCTGGATGACCTGTACCGGGCCAAGCGCGAGGACAAGATCGCTTTTGTCGCCACGTTGGAGGCTGCCACGCCCATCGAGAACGAACTGGATCGCGTGGACGTACTCTATGGACTGGGCGTCCGCTGTATGGGCATCACCTACTCTGAGGCTAATGCGCTGGGTACAGGGCTAAAAGAGCTCAACGACGGCGGGCTGACTCAGTTCGGGCGGCAAGTGGTGCGGCGGATGAACAAACTGGGGATGACCATTGATACCGCTCACTGCGGTGACAAGACCGCGCTGGACACCATCGAGTACAGCGAAAAACCGACTCTCATCACCCACGTCGGTGCCCGCGCGCTGTGGAACACCAACCGGATGAAACCGGATCATGTCTTTGAAGCGTGCGCGGAACGAGGCGGCGTTATTGGCGTCGAAGCGGCCCCGCACACCACGTTGACTAGGAATCACCCCGATCATTCCATCGAGTCATTTATGGAGCACTTTGAATACGTTGCCAATCTGGTCGGCATAGAGCACGTGGCTTTTGGGCCAGATACGTTGTTCGGTGACCATGTGGGATTGCACCATGCCTTTGCCAGTCAACTTTCCATTGCTTCGATCCAAGCTAACGTCGAGTTCGAAGAGGTCGAATACGTCAAAGGCTTGGAGAATCCCGGCGAGGTCATGCCCAACGTGGTCCGTTGGCTGGTGTCACACGGCTATAGCGATAAAGACATCGCTCAAGTGACGGGGCTGAATGTACTGCGCGTTCTCGAGGAAACCTGGGCACGCTGAGACAGTGGGTGCGAACCAGGCTTACAGGGCGTCGTCTTCTCCAAAGATGTCTTGCAGTGCGTCTTCCCATACGCCACTGGTGTGGTCTGTGGTCTCTTTTTTGGCCGCAAAATCTGCGCTTACCTGTTCCATATAATCTTTTATCTGCAAGTGGGGCATTGTCTGTTCCAGGTGCTCGATCTTGGAATCCCACATGGTGACAAGTTTTTCGCTCTTGCTCTTTAGATCTGATAGGTCCATACTCAGATCTAACATCCGTTTGAGTCGTTTCATCAGATCGTACCAGGCCTTGAAATCCTCTCCTATCGCTACTGGATGCATAGCCATTGAGCGTGTTGAAAAATCAAAAGATGGAACGAACGCATATAATGTAAAGAACTCGATCCCCCTCGGTTCCGCTCTGTCGGCAAGGTACGTGCTGATGGTGGCGCCGCCTTTGTAATTGGAAAACCTGACCTCATACTGGGCAAGCTCCTCTTTCATCCTCGGTAGACTGTACACGCACGAAACATCTCGATCCTTGTCGTAGGGCACCGGGCCGTACACGCCCGCAACAGACGCTACCCTTTCGACGCCCAGCGCTTCTGTGGCATCAAAGAACGCCTCGGCATATTGTTCCTCTTTTTGATGAGGTTCTTCGCCCCGAAAGATCAACAAGGCATCATCGGCGGCCGCTTCTGTTGCAGAAGCGGCGTAAAAGAATTCATTTTGTCTCTGTTGCATCTCTTCCCTGTACCCTTCTTTGAGCTTGACGATCGGTCTCAAAAGATGGTGGGCACCGGGAATCTGGAACAGATAAAATCCATCGGGCTTGATGCGACCGATCTTTTTTGCGCGGGTTTGCTCTACGAGATACTGAGGAAGGGCTGAAGAGATGGCCCCGGCATCGGCCCATTGATTCCAACCTGCAATCATGGTTTTGACGGCGGGTTTTTTTTCGAGTTCGACTAGTTCGTTCATAGCACTCTTGTGTTACCTCTTGTTGCTTGCGTCGGATCGCCAGATCAAACGCATGTTTGGCTCACTTGGGGCAATCACGAATTGGACGATCTGCTCTACGGATAATTTGATTATAACCTTTTTCCCTCCAAACTTCAAGATGCGTCGATGCGCTCTTGCCTGAATTGAGCCGGTTTGGTATCATAGGGAGATTCTATTTTGGAGGAAAATGTATGCCAATTGTCGAACATCATCATGAGAATTTTTCTGTCAGCACCGACAAGTCCAGATTGGACATTGATCTTGTCCACGAGTATCTGTCCCAGTCTTCTTATTGGGCCCAAGGTCGCCCGTTCGATGTGACTCAAAAGTCGATTGAGCACTCGTTCTGCTTTGGGGTGTACGATGGTGATTGGCAAGTGGGATTTGCTCGTGTCGTGACCGATTACGTGACCTTTGCCTGGCTGTGTGATGTTTTTATCCTCGAATCCCATCGCGGCCATGGCCTGGGCAAGTGGATGATTGAATGTATTGTTGCTTGCCCCAACTTGAAGGGTATCAAGAATTTTTTGTTGGCAACTCGTGATGCTCACGAGTTGTACCGTGGGTATGGCGGGTTCGAGAGCTTGGAAAAACCTGAAAAGTGGATGGCGCGGACCAAGAGGCCAGCCACCGACCCACCGGCAGCGGAGTAATTTCCCATGCACGAGATGTGTGACTGGCTGCCAATGATCACTGCCGCGTACGCTGCCGGAACAGACGATTGGGTTGGGGATGGTGTGATCGTGCATCGCATGACCGGTGGATTCAACAACGCGCTGTATCGGGTGGAGGTGGACGGGCAATGCTACGCCGTCAAGTTGTGCGTCGCCGACGGGCGACAACGGGCTGCGCGGGAGCACAGCGCGTTTCGCGTGCTGCACGCCGCTGGGCTGGACCTCGCGCCGCAGCCTCTATTGCTGGACAAAAGCTGTAATGTTCTGCCCTTTCCGACCGTTGTTTATCGTTGGTTGCCCGGCAAGCCGCTCGATTCGCCGCTTACGTCCGAACAGTTGGCTGCGTTTTTGCAAGGGTACCAACAACTTGGTGCGCTGCGCCAGCAGGATTACGCGCAGCTTGATCTCCCTGATGCCTGGTTTCACTGGTTGGATTTTGAGCCGTACTTGGTCGAGTTGCACGATTTTCAGAACGAGTATGGGACCTGGTTAGCAGCCACTGAGCCAGACGGGCAAGATTTGTGGGATCGATTGTCTCGATTGGTGGATAATACCACAGAGGCTCTCACAACCACCGATGTGGACCCAAGACGTGAGAGCGTGCCGCTGTGCCTCTGCCGTGTGGACCCAAATCTGGCCAATGGTGTGTGGAACGAGGATGGACGACTGCGCTGGGTGGACTGGGAATACAGCGGTTGGGGTGACCCCGCCCTCGACCTCGCAGAACTGCGCTGGCACGCGACTCTGGCGGGGCAGTTCGAGGCACAGACCTGGTTGCGCGCAAACTATCGCCGCCCTGTTGACGACTCTGCGTTTGAAGAACGGGTAGCGGTGTGGGATTGTCTCCTGTCAACCCGCTGGCCTTTTCTGGTACTGCGCGTGTTGTGGAGTTTGTACAATGGTCCTGACCGTTTGCGCCTGACCCAGCCAGACTTGGACCCTGCTGAGCTGCGCGCTCGTCTCGTGCGCTTTATCGAACGGGCCGAGCGGTTTTTTGAGAATGAAGGAGTGGTAGATGACGATTGAAGTAAAGGCAACAGCCGCCGCTTATGGCGGTGCAGGCTGGTCGCCGCGCACGACCGCGTTGCGGCAAGAAATTGGAACCATCTGGGGAAAGTGTGGTGTGGCGACGGAATGGTCGCCGCTCAAGGCTGTATTGCTTCACAGGCCAGGTGTAGAGCTGGAAGAGGTGATGGACCCGGACCAAGCGCAGATGTTGGCATCATTGGATCTAACTCTGGCGCAGCGGCAACACGATGCTCTGGCTCAGGCCTATCGGGACGCTGGCGTTACCGTGTATTATGTCGAACCAGACGCAAAGCCACTTCCCAATCTGATGTATGTTGCTGACCTGGCGTTCATGACGTCGGAGGGAGCGATCCTGGCACGTCCGGCTTCCACCGTGCGCGCTGGCGAGGAACGATTCGTGGCCCGTCGGCTGGCCGAGCTGGGCATCCCTATTCTGCGCAGCGTGCGGGGAAGCGGGGTCTTTGAGGGTGCGGACGCGGCCTGGATTGACCCGCAGACCGTTCTGCTGGCGACGGGGTTGCGGACCAACGCCGAGGGGGCGGCGCAAGTGACGGGGCTGTTGGAGGAGATGGGTGTCGAGGTTGTCCGAGTCGGGTTGCCCTACGGCGGGGTGATGCACATGATGGGACAGTTGCGCCTAGTGGATCGAGATTTGGCCATCGCTTGGCCAGGCCGAGTGCCGTACGTGGCTGTCGAGGCGCTGCGGGCGCGGGGGTATACGGTTCTGCTCTTGCCGGACGAAGAGGAAGCCAAGTGCGGGATGCCGCTCAATTTTGTGACGTTAGGCCCGCGCCGAATTTTGATGCCAGCGGGAAATCCGATCAGCCAAGCGTTTTACGAGGATGTTGGTATCACGTGCCATACGGTCGAGATGGACGAGTTAATAAAAGCGGCCGGTGGCATCGGGTGCCTGACGGGCATTCTGGAGCGGGCACTGTAGGGGCGAGGCATTCCCGCACAGGCAGTATGCGGGTTGAATATTTACACCCGCGTTGATATTCTGTCTTTAATAAGCGGCTGACGGGAATGCCTCGCCCCTACGATGTGATCACTGTTCCCGATTGAGCAGAGTCTGTGCCAACTCGTAAATTGCTTGGGCGGCGGGGCCTTGCAGATTTGCTTCCTCTAGCGCGGCCAATGCGAGGGCATGATGCTCTTGCGCCAGTTGCTCGGCATATTCGCGGCTATTTGTCCCCTGTAACAACTCGGTAGCGTGTCGCACATCGGTTATCGAGAGGGTCTCTTGTGCCAACAGTGTGCCCAATTCTGCGCTATGCTCCAGACCGTGCAGAATAGGCAGCGATTTCTTGCGTCGGATAATATCAGAGCCAACGGGCTTGCCGGTGAGGGCGGGATTACCCCAGATGCCGAGCACGTCGTCGCGCATCTGAAATGTCAATCCCAGGTGATGACCAAATGTGTGCAGGTGCTCGCGTTGCTCACTGGGGGCATTGGCGATGAGGGCACCCATCTCGCAGGAACAGGCCGCCAGCGCGGCGGTTTTCCTTTTGATCATCGCCAAATAGTCTGCGACGGGCACATCAGTTTTGTTTTCAAAGCCAATGTCGAGATACTGACCGCCGGTGAGGGTCACGCAGGTGTGGTTGAGCAAGCGAAGAGCAGCCACGACAGTCTCGGCAGGAACGTCTCGCTCTAAAAGCCGTGATAGAGCCAGTTGCGTCAAGGCGAACAACGTATCCCCAACGTTGATTCCTTGGGCTTCTCCCCAAAGTGCCCAGATGGTAGAACGCCCGCGACGGGTTTTGTCCCGATCTTCGATATCGTCGTGGATTAGGGAGAAATTGTGCACCAGTTCAATGGCGGCTCCGGCGGGCAATGCTTGTTCCCAATTGCCGTCGCAGGCTTCACAGACCAAAAAACATAGTGTAGGCCTCACACGTTTGCCAGTTTGTGTTTGATGAGGCGTGAATGTGGAGTCGACCCAGCCCAAATGGTATTGCAACATGCCAAAAAGGCCGGTATGGTATGGGTCGGTGGTCTGGACGACGGCCCGCATCTCTGCTTCCAAGGGTGGTAGGTAACGGTCAAAAAACGTTTCTAAGGACATTTTTCACATCCAGGCAGTTCGCTAGTGGACTAGACCTTGTAAGAAAGGTAGTGTTTTCTCCAGCGCTTGGGCTGTGGTGAGTTGAGGTTGGTATCCAAAATCTCTTTTGGCCTGAGAGATGTCGTAATAGTGGCTCAGAGCCAGTTCACTGGCCAGAAAGCGTGTCAATCGAGGCTCACCTTTGATGGAGAACCGGCGGTAGATAAACTCAAACATGGTCCCGATTGCCCGGGCCGCGGGTAAGGAAATCCGTCGTTTTATTGGCGGGATATCGAGTTTGGTCAGCAGGTCGTTGATCCAAGGCCACAAGGTGATGGGATCATCCTGGCTGATGAAATAGACCGATCCTGCCACGGGCGAGCCGGGTTGTAGCGCATCAGCGGCCAGCAGATGCGCGCGGGCGGCATCCTCGACGTAGGTGATATCTACTTTGTTCGAGCCATCGCCGACTTGTATCAGTTTGCCATCCCGGGCACGGTCGAGCAAGCTGGGCAGGAGATGTGGATCTCGAGGGCCAAAGATCAGGTGTGGGCGTAGAGATGTGGTGAGCAGATTGGGTCCATTGGCTTTAACCACCATTTGTTCACCCATTGCCTTGGTCTGAGAGTAAAAGTTTTCATAGTGGGTGGGGTAGGGGAGCGATTCATCGCTTCCGTCGTGAGGTTGGTTGTTTGTACCATCGAACACGACGCTGGGAGAACTGGTGTATACCAGCTTTTCTACTCTCTGCGCTCGACAAGCAGCGATCACGTTTTGCGTGCCAACGACGTTTGGTTGGTAGAACGATTCCCACGCCCCCCAAATGCCAGCCCGAGCCGCCACATGGAACACGACGTCTATGCTGGCACAGGCCGACTGGACAGCTGGCAAGTCTTGTAGGTCGCCTCGGATCAGTCTGGCCCCGACTTGGCGCAACTCGGCGTAATCGCCGCGTGCAAAGACGGTTACCGAATCTCCTCGGCTTGCCAACTGTTCGACGATGTAGCGACCCAGGAAACCGCCGCCGCCAGTCACCAATGCTTTCACGACAGTCTCACCACGTGACACTCATCATTGTGCAGTTCAGTCCACTGCCAATTCCCAGCAGGCCTACGTGATCACCGACTTTGAGACGCCCCACTTCGGCGGCCATAGCCAGAGTTGTGGGCATTGCAGCTGGCCCCATATTGCCATGTGTGAAAAGATTAAGATGCATTTTTTCCATCGAGGCTCCCACTTTCTTACACATAGCATCTGTATGGCGCAGACTGACTTGATGCGGTGTGTATAGATCAATGGTCTCATCACTCCAGTTCTCAAGGGTCCCACAAGCCAATCTCCAGGTTTCGGCGGCTAACTCTACGCCCGCTATCAGTAAAGCTTGGGCATCGGTGCGCATATTGTCCATTTTACCGAGACATAGCTTGTTGTGTTGGGTAGCTGCCAGACTGATTGAGCCGTTTACTACATGTCCTGTTTGAGTCAAGTCCTTGCGACAGAGCAACATGGCGACAGCACCGGAACCCAGGGTGAGGGTGGCAAAGTTGTCACGGAATGTTTCCATCGTTACATCGGGAGCCTGAAGTCGCTTGATGGTGGCTTCGATAGTGGGTCGAGCTGTCTCACCATCAACCACCAGGCCATAGTCGATCAGCCCAGCTTCGATCATCAAGATGATGTTGTTCATACCGTTCACAAAGCCCAAACAGGCGTTGCTGAGATCATAATTTAGGCAGTATTGAGACAATTGCAAATCGTCGTGGATAGAGCAGGCAATGGATGGTTCCACATAAGTCCTGCTGACCGAGGTGTTGATCAGACAGCCAATCTTTTTAGGATCAACGCCCGTGATATCCAGTACTTTGCGAGCTGCCAAGGTGGCGGCTTCGCCAGGCTCTGTGCCAGGATCCCAAAAACGTCGTTCGCGGATGCCGGTCAATCCTTCGAGGTTGCCGTGGGGGACGCCCAGACGAGCCAGTGAGTCAGCGACTTGATTTTCGAGATCAGCCGACGTGATTCGATGGGGGGGTAGTTCATACGCCACCGCTTCAATAGTGACGTTACCAGATAACATTGATGAACCTCCAATTCTATAAAGGTGTTTTTTGCCAAGACCCGGCAGTGCCGACTTGCAATGACAATATTATCACATGGTTGGCAAAAATGTCCAGTGCGCAGGAGGTCGTTTATTTGCTTTGAACGCTATCTCGTCTTTGGCCATTGCCAGTATTTGAGCCGCCAGTTATCCCCTTGCGCGGCAAGAGCGGCCACATATTCTGGGCCAGGATGCAGGTCTTGCAATGACCATGGGGAGATGTTGAGGGGGGTTGTTCTGTCACTCAACAGAGTTGCTGGCTCGCCAGGGATTAGGGAAACGTCAAATTGATCCAAGGGCAATGTGAGACCTTCGCCTCTAGCTTTGAGGTAAGCTTCCTTGCGAGTCCAGCAAGTGAAAAATGCCGCCAGTTTCTGATTTGGCGGCAGTGCGCGAAACATAGTGCGTTCTTGGGATGAAAAGAAACGCTCGACCAGTTGTTCCATGTCTGAAATGGGACGGACGAGTTCCAGGTCTATACCGATTGATTCGGCGTAGGAGACAGCATAGAGAGCAAGCCCTTCTGAGTGTGATAGATTAAAGTTAACCGTATATTTTTCAGATGGGATTAGGGATGGTTTTCCGTGCGGATTGTAGCGAAATTCTAATTGGCCTGGCGACACGTGCAAGTATTGACTGAGGATGGCCCTGAGTAATCCCCGGGCGGCGACAAAGTGCTCTCGGAGTTTGTTGAAACGAAAGCGATTAGCCCGTGCTTGTTCGTCCGGAGACAGACTGGCGTATAGGCTCGTGATATGCGCCGTCGTCAACTCGAGCGAAGCGCGCCAGACGTGGATCTCATCGTGTGCCAATTTTAATGTCTTGGGCGGATGGGACCACATGAAATGAGAGTTAGGGAACCGGGCAGTATTGACCATAGTGGGCCGGGATTTGCAATCCCTGGATTTTGAGATCTTGAAGTCGGTACAAGAACGCAGCGCCGGTCATGATATGCTGGGCAACGTCGACGGCACGGCGGTTGCCTGATTCCGCCAGGTAGGAGCCTCTTGTCCAGTCGTTAAAAGCCCCCATCGCTGGCCCGCACCAGATCTGATAATCCATCTCGCGTCCCTTTTCTCCCGAGTTCGCCCAGCGAGAGGCCAAACCCAGATACCAGCGAAAGATGAGGGCCATTTTTCGCTTGGGGTTGTTCGTTGCCCGCCTGATTTGATCCGGATCTCGCTCGTTGAAAAAGGTCACACAATCTTTCCAAACCGATTCGAGATCTCGTTTAAAGATTTGTTTCTCGAGTTTTTGTCTTTCTGACACGGGGATTTCGTCAATCGAGTCGTACGTTTTATAAAAGTCAAACAATTTCTGAGCGCGCATCGGAAAAAAAGTGCCTCGTTTGAGCACCTGAAGTTTGACCCCCATCTCGAACATGTCGGCTGCTGGAGCCATAAAGACGTCGGTCATCTCGGCTTGGACGAGTAATGTTTTGGTGTGCTCACAAGTACCGGCTTCAACACAAGCCTGGTTGATAGACCCCGTCATCACATAAGCGGCTCCCATCATAAATGCGCCCAAGGCTGAAGTAGGTGTACCAATCCCTCCGGCTGCCCCGATTCTGACTTGTTCTGGATACCGATACTTGTCCTGAATTTCGTCCCGGAGCGCGATAATCGAAGGCAAGAGACAGACCAGCGGACGATTGTCAGTGTGGCCGCCGGAATCGGCCTCTACCGTGATATCGTCGGCCATCGGTATTTTTTCCGCCAGGGTGGCCTGCAACTCGGTGATGAGGTTTTGTTCTACCAAGCTTGTGAGAATGTTTACCGGTGCTGGCTGCAAAAACTTGGTAGCGACCTCTCTGCGAGAAACTTTGGCAATGACTCGGTTCTTGATCTGGATTTGGTTAGCAGCATCAAGGCCGAGGCCGGCGACTCGGTAATGGACGACCTGGGGTGTTAAATCCAAAAAGGCTGATGCCTCTATTGTCGTGACGTCATGTTTGAGGTACAAGTCGACGACGTTTCGTTCGAGAGCACCCTCACTGGGACTGTGAATCAGATTAAAAGCCCAAGGCCCTTGGAAAAGTGCCTGCTGGATGCGGTGAATGGCCGCCTCGACACGGCTGGGTACCAGTCCGCCCGCGCCAAAAGAGCTGAGAATTCCCTCTTTTCCCAGAGCGATGACCAATTCCTCGCCAGAAATTGCATTGGCCATCGAACCAGCTGCATAGGCATACTTTACACCGTGGGTAGCCAGAAAGCTTGGATCACCTAACTGGTTGATGGAGAGCGGCGGGCTGGAAGCTAGGGTTTTCAGCGAGTGGGCAGGCTTTGAATGATCCAAACTGCCTTCGTTGGTTATGCCAATCTGGTTTTGCTGTTCGACAGCGTAACATGGTTTATCCAGGTTGAGCAGTCTGTCTTGTATGCCTGTTGCATCAAACGCGATGGATTCTGCGGGACCTTGCCAGGACTGGCTTGGGCCATCGATGAGAGAATAGAGACCATTATTGTTTGTTGTCATGTCATTTATCCTATGTTTCCAACAGACGGATGGTTGCCTGTTCGACCTCGTAGATTCGCATATTTTCTTTCCACAAACTCGCATCTCCAGCTATGGTGACTTGTTCATCGGTTGTGATGATTTCAGAGATGTGGATTTCGAGTTGCATTTTTTCATTGTCTGGAACGATCTGGCCGCGGTATTTCCAGGTGATTTGGTGGTCGAGTGCTTGTTCAAAGCGGGGTGAATTTAGATGTTTCCCTAGGTCTTGGTCGAGCGCGTAAATCTGTATTGCTTGCCAGATGGCTTCTACTCCCAATGACCCAGGCATGACCGGGTCTTGATAAAAGTGGCAGGAAAAGAACCAATCCTGGGGGTTGACAAGTGCATTGGCATAAATATAGCCCTGTTCGTATCGTCCCCCTTTTTCGACGATGAGAAACTCGTCAAGGAAATCTAGTTGTCCGTGTGCCAAGCGATAGTGGGGTTTGTCCGGTATGGTTCGATAGTATCTTTGCCGAATGGCGGGGACGCTCAGGTTCATTGTGGTCAGATCGGCGGGTTGCTCCTGTTTGTACCACGGAGCAATCTCTTGTCCGCTATCCAATCCTACTTGATTGACCAATGCCTGGGGCGTGAAATAACCGAATACGGCTTCGCCTTGATAAAAAGGATCCCCTTCGCAGGCCAGTTGAAAATCAAATTTTTGGATAATCACGCCTTGGATCGAAGTTGAGGACAACAGCCGCACTCGATTAGTGATGGTTTTACCACGCACGTCTATATCCTTGAGGATGCGGCCATGCCCGTCAAGATTTCGAAAATAAAAGTCCTCGTCTGGGTATGCCAAAGTCGATCCCAGGTAGGCCGACAGGAACCCGCAAGGTTGGAGCGCAATTTCCATGCTGATTGAATAGGGCAACGTCGGATAAGCATTGTGACGATAGAACCACGGATCTGCGGGTACATCGTATTCGCTCACCAAACTGGAGTATTCTTCTAGTTTGCCTCGTTCTCCATTTACCCTCAATATACGACTGATGAGTTGCAGGTCGTCATTGGGTGTGCGAGGGATGCGCCGCCCCTCGTAAATGTCGTATTCTGGGCCAAAGCATTTGGAAATCGATCCCGTGGCGAATTCGGTGATGTGGGTTTCGTCGAATAGGGGAGGGGAGTTTCGAGTTTCGAGTTTCGAGTTTCGAGTTGTTGAGGTTGAGGGATTTTTTTCGGACAATTGCAATCCTAAATCCTTGAAATCGACGACGAGGGTGCCCTCAAAGATAATGTCAACGTTAGCCTTGGCAAAAGGTTTGGGGTCCAGACCGATCTCGGTGATTTCCATCCGATAGATCAATTTTGAAGACACAGCAGTGATCTGTTTCCGGGTTCGCACAACCTGGGGCAAGCCGTGGATGGGCTGGAATCTGGCGTCCTGGGTGTGTGTTTGCAAGCCTAGATACAAGAGATAGAATTGCAAGAGTTGGCCACAACCTTCGGCCACGAGTGAGCCAGCCAGCACCTGGTCATCTTTGAAATGGCAGGGAAAGTACCAGTGCTCAGGTTCCAGGTCTTTTTCGGCGGTGATTAATCCCAGGCCCCACGCACCGCCCTGGGGATCGACGGAGACAACTCGGTCGATCATCTGGATGGCCTGTGGGGGCAAGCGTAAGGATGGGTTCTGCCCGTTCTGTGAATAATGTGCTCCAAAGCACGTGGCGATATCTCCCTCACTGAGGCGCAGCAGATCTGCTTTGTCAAAAGTTGACTTGGGACACGTTAGTGGTGGCGCAAAGTGGCTCGGTTGGATTCGGTTCTTTTCCTCAATTTCTTTGGCGGTTGTAATGATGCCTTTGCCTCCGGCCAGTTCCTTGTTGGTAAAGAATCCGGCGCAACCGCCGTGCATTTTCAGGACCATGTGGTCGCCCACGAAACATTCATAGCTAAAGAAAAAGAGCAAACTTTCGCCGCTCTTGGCAAAGGAATCAATACTGATATCGTAGCGCAGGGTTTGGCCCTCGTGTGGTAGGTCATCCAGAAATGTCAGGGTGCAATCCAACAAGCGATATACCCGGTCGCCTTTGTTTTCAAAATCGATGCCGAGATAGCTGATTAGCAACAGGTCGCATTGGCCAGACTCGACGGACACAGCCCACGGAATCTGTCCATCTACAGTGTACCAGGTGTCGTGTGGAATATCGTACTCGGTCGTGATCGTGGCGGGTTCGAAAACGCCTCGTTCACCTTTTATCTTGGTGACCCGACTGACCAGGAGATAGGGTGGGGTGGGGAGTCGCACGCGTCTGTGGTAGGTGTCGATAATGGCGTATTCTTCCCCAAAGACCGGGGCGATCCTTCCCTCGGCAAATTCTAACAAGTCTGCTTCATCCCACACAACGTTTGGATTTCGGGTTCTTGGATTTTGCGCTTTGATTTTGGATTCTTGTACGATGGGCGCAAGAGGGCGATTTGGCTTTTCCAAATCACGCGAAATTGGCGAGTTGCGGCTTAGCATCTGTCGGGCAGTGGTGATTTGGAGTTGAATCAACTCGCCGGTTTGGCGCAATGCTTCGCGCCGCGATTGCAAAAATGTCGCGTGACTTTCTGCAACGCGTACTAGATGTTGGTTCAATTTTTGGTATAGATTGTACAAATCTGGTGTTTTTATGGACAAGTGTAAATTTGCTCCAATACGGTCGGATTGTTCGAATTGTTCCAATCCGCTTTTGCTTGATTGGGAAACCGGCGGTTGAGGTAATATGATTTCAGGTTGATGCGGTTTTGCATCAGCAAGCAAAGGCTGGCTCGGCATAACTTGGGCTTGTCTGAATCTCTGTTTATTTTCCTCAGTCAAAATTGTGGCCCTGATTCGCTCTCCTCCCAATGTTACGGTTTTGACAAGGGCTCTTTCCTTGGATGCCTCCTGCGCTTGACTGTACAGCGGCGACAAATCCAGGGGGACGCGATGGCTGAGCAATTTGGCCAGAACACGGAGAATAGAGCTACGGTCATCCTTGCCTTTTTGATTGATAGACATTGTGACGTACTCTTTTTGCTCCTTGTTATGACCAAGGATTTTATCAATCCATCGAGAACAGGTGCCGAGGGGGCCTAGCTCGATAAATATCCTGGCGCCATCATCATAGACTCGGTTGACGAGTCTCGGGAAATCGACCTGTGTGCAGGAAACGTTTGCGATGGCGTGGGCAATAGTCTCGCTATCGAGGGCCAGCGTTGCGTAATTGGTTGCCGAATAGAAATCTATTCCGGGTACATTTTCGACGGGCAGGGTGTGTAGCTTGGCAAATTCATCGTACTCGGAGCGCATCGCCTCACAGTGAATCACAGAGTTAAAGGGTGCGCGAAGGTGTGTACACTTGAGGGTTTCGATGACTTGCAGGCACTCTTTTGTGTCACCAGCGATGACGACTTCTTTGGGGGTGTTGATAAAAGTCAGATAGACGCGGGGTTTGTTTTGCAGACACTCGATCACCTGGGTAACTGGCGCTCGGAGAACAAAGGTGCTCCAAAAGTCTTGATCTTGATCTGGGTCCAACTTCCATAGCTCACGCACTGCCTCTTTGGGGCCGGACAAGCGAGTTTTGAAAAGAGAGGATGCATGCCATGCGTCGCTGCCCCCGTCGCCGTCGTTCCAGACGCCCAAGGCCCACATCATACTGGCCTCCCCCAGGCTGTATCCAAACGCGGCCTGGGGCTGCACTTGGAAATAATCCTGCATAATTGTGGTGAACAATACCGCAAAACTCGTTCCAGATTCGATGATGGCGGTTATATTCTCCATCAATTGCGCTTTGTGTTCTCTTAGATCCTCTTCTGACAATTTGGAGAGGCTTCTGGGATAGAGCGTTCTTTCCGCAACTGACCGTCCTGCATTGGAAGTGATATGATCAAAACGATCGTGCAGTTGAGGGAACAAGTGAAGGATATCTCGGCCCAGATCGATGTAAGAATTGAACGCGCCAGGGTAGACAAAGGCGACCTGGCCCTGTTTGCCCAACGGGTTTGCGCTAAAGTAGCTTCCAAGGGGGGATTTCCATTCACCGTTGGTGTCAAAGGCGTCGGTGACGCCTTTGGTTGCAAATTCAATTTCTTGGCTCAATTCTGTTTTATCGTGTCCCACAATGGCCAGAGCAAAAGCTGCATCCGGTTGATCTTGGAAAGCCACAAAGCGCTGATTGGCTAGCGCGAGCAGGGAAGGGGTATTTTTGATTTCCTGTTCCAAGTCGCCAAGTTTTTTTAATACTGCTGTGCGATCATCAGCCGCGATGGGAAAAAGATAGAACGGAGTTTGTGCCAGATGAGTGTTGGTGGTGTCCGCCGCTTGCTCAGGTTCTTCCGACAAGATCAAGTGTGCGCAAGTTCCATTTATTCCGAGTCCATTGATTGCCGCGATCCGTTTCGGTGTGTCTGGCTTTACGAACCAGGGCTTGGATTCAGTAGCCACGTAAAAAGGGCTGTTCTGCCAAAGGTCGGGCGTTTTTGGCCCCGACCATCCAGGTGTTGCCGGAATGTATCGGTGATACAGGCAGAGCGCTGTCCTGATCAAGCTGGCCATGCCCGAAGCGGCAAAGGTGTGGCCAATATTTGCCTTGGCGCTGCCAATGGCACAGTTCAGGCCGGGTCTGTGGCGATTTGGATTTTCCAAATCACACGTTTTATAGGCTTGGGTCAAGCCCTTGATCTCTACTTGATCTTCTTGGCCGATGCCACTGGCGAAAACTTCCAGATAGCCAATGTCATCAGGCCCTGCGTTCACACGATCAAAAGCTTGTTGGCAGGCACGACTCACGGTTGTGGCCGAGGGTGGCTGCGGGAAACTATCCGTTTGCCGGGGAGAGATGTCTCTTTGCACAAGACTGATTGCATCAATCACCGCATAGACTCGATCATCGTTCTGTCTCGCCACATCCGGCCGCTTCAAGACCACAGCACCAGCACCTTCACCCACCATCCAACCATTGGCGTGTTGGTCGTAGCTCATCGTATTTGTGCCCGTGTTGACTGGTGATAACTGATTTCGCAATAAAACGTTCTCAACCCCACCGGCCAGATCGACTGCCCCCACGACCACGGCATCCACGTCTTGGGCGGTGAGCAACAACTGGGCCACACTTAGTGCCTTGAAAACCGAATTTTCTTCGGCAGACACGGTAAACGATGGACCGGAAAAATCCCAAAAGGCCGAAATCCGGCTGGCCATAATATTTCCGATAAAGCTGGTGTATTGGTTGACCTGGGCTGGATCGTGGATGCTGTTCTTGGCGATGGTTTCGAGTTCGGATGTTGTGGCGGGGTCCAGGGGAATGTTTGACTGAGCCAAAGCCTGTTTGATTTGCCAGGACAAATCGCATCGCCCCCGAAACTGGTGCAAGGCCAGTTCTGTTCCCATAGCGATAATGACGGCTACGTTTGCTCCTTCATCCAACCCCGCGTCATTAAGCGCGTTGTCGGCTATCTTGAGTATCAGCAGTTGTTGGGGGATCGGTTTATCGGCGTCGTTGGGTGGGATTTTAAAGTGCAAAAAGTCCATCTCAAAATCTTTGATGTATGCGCCCAGGGGAGGCTGTCCGTCATCAAAACCATAATCCCGTAGTAATTGTGCTTGATCATCAATGCCTTTCCAGCGAGTAGAAGGAAGCGGGATAAAGTGTTGTTTGCCGTCATAGATGCTGCGTTCGAAAGAATCCAAATCGGTGCACGAACCAAAGAATGCGTCCATACCGACGATGGCCATTTTTCCGGGTTGAGGTGGCAGATATTGGGTGCTTGATGCTTGATGCCCGCTCTCTTGTTCGAGAATCAGGTGGGCGTTGGTTCCCCCAAAGCCAAAGGCGCTTACGGCCGCTCTCTTTGTTGATGTGTGCTTGGGCCACGGTGTGGCAGAACTAACGATGTGTTCAGCCGCAATCACGTTGTTGGGCGAGTGCCTGGGGTCGGTCAAATTGATGGTCGCCGGAATCAACTCGTTGGACATGCTCAAAATGACTTTGATCATGCCCGTCATACCGGCTGCAGTCAACAGGTGCCCGAAATTCGATTTGACAGCACCTACCAAAGGAGTGGCATTATATTGACCAAAGAAGGTGTCCATTGTAGCCAACTCGGTCTTGTCTCCCAGCGGCGTTCCGGTGGCGTGACATTCTACGTAATCAATACTCTTGGGGTCTATGTCCGCGTCGGCATAGGCCCGTTCGAACGCGAGAATTTGTCCCTTGGGATTGGGCGTGAGTAGGAATTGTCCTTTGCCGTCGTTGGATAACCCGATTCCCCGAATCGTGGCATAGATTTTGTCGCCATCTCGAATCGCGTCATCGTATCGTTTCAGTGCCAGCATTCCGGCGCCTTCCCCAGAAATGAGACCCCCGCCCAACTTGTCAAAAGGGCGGCTGATGGCATCTTGGGGATAGGCACGGAAAATAGAAAACCCCATGCTGATGAAAAATGGATCTGCACAACTCACTGCTCCGGCCAACATCAGGTCGACCTGACGTGATAGAAGGCGGTCGCACGCCAGCTTGATGGCGTACAGCGATGTCGCGCAGGCTGCATCGAGTGAAAAACTGATGCCAGATAGAGATAGCGCTCGCGCGATGACGGTCGCCGGAAGGTCCGACGTCATCACGTTGAATGTCGACATCTCACCCAAACCTGGCAAGCTTGCCAGAGCGAAATGCTCCTGTTGTAAAAGTTCCTGGAGCGCTGGCTTGATGGTTTGTTGATAGATGGGCAAGATGAGCCGGTGCGAGAGTTTGGTGGGAAAGGAAAGGTTGCCCAGGATCACGCCACTTTTGGAAAGGACTGCTTTATTCTCCAAGTAGCCGCTATCCTGCAGGGCCTGTTTGGCTACGTAGAGCGGCCACTTGAATACATTGTCCAGGCTGTCGAGGAATTCCGGAGGGATGTTATAGCCGCTAGGGTCAAATTTGAAATCACGGATGTATCCGCCTCGCATACAATAAGATTTGTCCGTTCTTCCTTTGACAGGATCGTAAAAGACGTCGGGATCGACGCCCATTTCCTCGATGGTTGCCAGCGAGGTCGAGTCCTTTTTCTCGACGAGATTTTGCCAATATTGCTCTGGTGTCTCGGCTTCTGGGAAGAGGCAGGATAGCCCGATGATTGCGATTTTTTCCATAGTCATTTATTACGCGAGGTGATTCTGTTGAAAGAGGGGGTTCAGTCGTTGGCTGATCGTGACCTCTGCGCCCAGCACGCGCGTATATACTTGCCCCTGGGCATCGTGTGCGATCACGTCACCAACCAGACTGTTCTCTGTGCTGGACTGTGTTTGCATAGAAACATAAAATGTCTCATCAAATGGTATCGCCCGAAACTGTTCGCCTTTATCAGCCCGTAAAGGCAAACTCGCGGCCTGATAAAAATGCCATGCCCAGATCACCAGGCTCTGGAATTGGATGTCGGCGATGTAAGGATTGAATGTCTGTACTGGGAACTGGCCCTGCGCGCTAGGTCTGATTCTCGGCAATATGCAGCGCATCGTCAGTTTTTGCGAACTGACATTCATGATCTGTTCTATACCCCGAAAATACGGGCCGTGAAACAAGGTTCCATCTTGATAAAGGGATGCCCCGGAAATGGCTTGATCCTGTGTGCTGTCAAATGCAGTGTAGGTGGGTGGGGTGGGGAGTTGTCGGAGCAGAGTGACCTGGGCACTGTAATGGTAACGGACCTTGTCCTCGCGCGTTTTGCTCCAAATTTTGGCCTGGAAAGTGATTTCCCCCGTATTGGTTCTGGGCGTTTCTTCAAGGTCCAGAATATACTCACTCGCCAGAGTCTCGTCGAAAACGATCCCTTTCAGGGCTTTGTAATCCTGGCAACTGAAAAACTTGTATCCCGGATACAGTTGTTCACAAGCATTGGCGATCCAACCTATCGCGCAGACGGTTGGCAGGACGGCATAACCGCCAATCACGTGATCTTTCAGAAAGGGGTTGGCTGCCAACGTCAGCCTTCGACGAATGCGAAACTTGTGCAACTCTGGGTCCGGTTCGCGGGCTAACGAAACCAGGGGGCTGCCGACCACAATTTGTGCGGCTTGATTTCCGGACTCTAACTCGTCAACCAACATCTGGGTGCCAACCTCGACGGGGATAACATCCACGCCTCTTTGAGCAAAGACCTCTTTCAATTCGGGGGTTACCATCCCGGCATCCCAGGGACCCCAATTGACAGAGACCACGTGACACGCTGGATGATGGCGCTTGACTAGGTACGCCGATTTGTTGAGAATCTCGTTGGCGATGGCATAGTCTGATTGGCCGACATTGCCGTGAAAGGCAGCGACGGAGGAAAAGAGAATCAGGTGGTCGAGTTGATTTGCGGGTACGCAATTGAGCAAGTTTTCCAAGCCTTTGACCTTGGGGGCGTACACTGTTTCAAAGTCTTGCTCTGATTTCTTTTCAATCAGTTTATCTGCCAAGCTCCCGGCGCCGTGGATAATGCCTGTGACAGCCCCCAGGCGCTGAACGGCAGGTGCGAGCTGAGCTTGGAGAGTGAGACCGTCTGTCACGTTTGCACAGAGATATTCCGCCTGCCCGCCTGCTTGCTCAATGGCATAGAGTGTGTTTTCGATTTCTCGTTTCGATACAATCGTCTTGACCAATTTTTGAACACTTTTTGGTTTGGGGCGCTCTCCTCTGGAAATCATATCTTCCATAGCTCGTTTTTTCAACTCGGTGTCACTATCACAACCTTTGGCCCAGTCCGGTTCGGGTTCTGCTATGGAGGAGCGGCCCACCAGGAAAAACTTGCATTTGTAGCGTTGTGCTAGCTCGATCACGCATTGGGCCGTAATGCCCTTGGCACCGCCGCTGACTAGAAAAACAGTAGAAGAGTTGGGTGGATTAATTTTTGTCACATTCTTTTTCCGTTTTGTTTACTCGCTTACGAGCGTCGTTCGGCCCTGCAAGCTATATGCGGCTTCGACGATCAAGCGGTTGGGGTCGTACAATTCGGCTACAATATGCTGGATCGACAGTTCTGTATTCAGATCAGGGTGCAAGTCTATTGCCCGGCAAAAAACAGTTTCCCACTCGAGATTGAGTGTTTTGGTCAATCCGAACAGTCCGCCGCTGATCGCACCAAAATCGGCTGTTTGCCCCAGGCCGAATTCTCCGTCAAGCCGGGTAACGGTCAGGAAACAACTGCGCCCGATACGACTCGCATCGGTGAGCGAAGGTTTGAGATGTTTGGCCAGGAAAAAGACGTGCTTGAGAATCGCTTTTTCTGATTCGGCAAAACCCACCTCTCCATTGTGAGGGTTCAGATGGATAAAAGCCCCGATGGGGCCATAACTCGAAGAGATTGCGGCGAGTTGTTCTTGCAGGTATTCTTCATCCATATTCTGGAGTAGAACACGGTTGATTTCTTGTGGCATAGGAACTTGAGCTGCAACAACAGACGACGGAAAGCTCAACACGACCACTTGCCAACCTTGGCTCAACAGCGCTTGGGCCAACTGGATGCTCGTGGAACTGCCGTCATCCATAATCAAGCAGATGTGGTTTGCCGGTAGAGAAAATTCCAAAGTGTCAGGCGTTGGCAGTGGCTTGAGTTTGACCAGGCTGCGTTGAATATTGTGATTTAGGGTAGACTCTGTGCTGATCCCCTTGGTCGGGGTCTTTTTTTTTACGGTTTCCGGCATTGGGTTGCCCAAACGATCAATGATTTGACCGAGGGTACGGAGTTCGGCCAATTCTTCTGGGTTGACTTGGGGGAGATCAGGGTGCAATGTCTGTATAGTCCCCAGGATTTCGACACGTTTGATCGAATCGATTCCCAGGTCGGCCTCCATATCCATATCGAGTTCGAGCATCTCAGCCGGATACCCCGTTTTTTCGCTGACTATATCTAATAGTGTTTGGGACAGATTTTCAATATCAACCAGATCTGATGGCAAAAGGTCTGACACACTGCCAGTCGCTCCATTTCCATCTTTGCCCTCATCTTTTCTCTCTGTCGTTGCTCCCATACGATCGACGATCTGGCCGAGGGTGCGGAGTTCGGCCAACTCTTCTGGGTTGACCTGGGGGAGATCAGGGTGCAATGTCTGTATAGTCCCCAGGATTTCGACGCGCTTGATCGAGTCGATTCCCAGATCGGCTTCCATATCCATATC
>JAAEPW010000246.1 GCA_024232355.1 Chloroflexota bacterium
ATTCGCACCGATGACCAACTCGTCTCTACCATAGCGACAGGCACGGCCCCACTCTCGGTAACATCGACCACGCGGGTGGATAACCTCAACGCTGACTTGCTCGATGGGCATCATGCGTCAGAGTTTGTCACGCAAACCCTGGCCGACGCGCGCTATGCGCGCATGCGCCCGACGGCGCAGCAGATTGCGCTGCTAAAGTGGTATCCTGCCATCAGCACTACTCAGAGCAGCTTTGCCACCGGGGCCAACCCCTACCGAGTTGCCTTTGATGGCGCAAATATGTGGGTGATAAATTCTGGCAGTAACAACATCAGCGTGTTGCGCGCCAGCGATGGCTACCACGTTATGACGCCCACCCTCGGCTCTGCGCCACACGGTATCGCCTTTGATGGCGTGAATATGTGGGTGACGCATCAATCCAGCGACAGCGTCAGCGTGTTACGCGCCAGCGATGGCGCGCTTGTCGCAAACTATTCCACCGGCAACACTCCTTATGGCCTGGCCTTTGATGGCGTGAATATGTGGGTGGCAAACTATATCGACGGCACTGTCAGCGTGTTGCGCGCTAGCGATGGTTATCACGTCATAACTCCTGCCGTCGGCGCCAAGCCTGTTAGCATGGCCTTTGATGGTACAAATATGTGGGTGACAAATGAAGAGGGCCAAAGCGTGAGCGTGTTGCGTGCCAGCGACGGCCACCACGTCATGACCCCCACCGTTGGAATTGGGCCTTATGACATTGCTTTCGACGGCATAAATATGTGGGTGGCAAATTACTCTAGCAACTATGTCAACGTATTGCGTGCAAGCGATGGTTTTCACGTTATGACGATTACTGTTGAGTCTATTCTCAGCGGCATCGCCTTTGACGGCGCGAATATGTGGGTGGCAAAGCACAATGACGACAATGTCAGTATATTGCGTGTCAGCGACGGCTCTCTGGTCCAAACTGTGCCTGTCGGCGCTGGTCCCATTGGCATGGCCTTTGATGGCGCGTTTATGTGGATAGCAAACATGTATGATGACACCGTGAGCAAGAGATAGGGGGCTGACTGTGAAACAATCCTATCTAGTTCTCAATAAAGGTGGTGCAACATGAATCACAAAAACTTTACCAGTCTTTGCAAAATCGGCATCCTCTTAATCCTGGCGGCTTTTCTACTGCTCGGCGCTGGCGTCTATGCCCAAAGCAGCAGCAGTTACGATCTCTCCTGGTGGACGCTAGACGGCGGCGGCGGCACCCTCAGCGGCGCTGGCTATACCCTGAACGGCACCATCGGCCAGCCAGACGCCGGGACGCTGCAAGACGGCACCTACACGCTGACCGGCGGCTTTTGGGGCGGCC
>JAAEPW010000247.1 GCA_024232355.1 Chloroflexota bacterium
GCGAACTGGCCTGGCATGTCACCGATAATGAGGGGTGGTTCATCAGTGAGCGCAGCGTTTATCGCATCTTGAAGGCGTTTGATCTGCTGACCAGCCCGGCCTACATCGTGATGTCCGCTGCAGACGAGTTCAAACACAAGATCAGGCAGGTGCATGAGCTGTGGCAGACCGACTTCACGTACTTCAAGATCACAGGCTGGGGTTGGTACTATCTATCGACGGTGTTGGATGATTACTCTCGTTATATAGTGTCCTGGCGCCTGACGACTTCGATGGGCGCCGAGGATGTCACCACCACCCTGGATGACGCTTTGGCCAGGACGGGTCTTGAGCAGATTCAGGTGCGTCATCGACCGCGTCTGCTCAGCGACAATGGTCCGTGCTATATCTCCAAGGAGCTGGGCGATTACCTGGATGAGAAGGATATGAAGCACACCCGGGGCGCACCATATCATCCGCAGACGCAGGGGAAGATAGAGCGGTATCACCGGACGATGAAGAACGTGGTGAAGCTGCAGAACTACTACCAGCCGGAAGTTCTGGAGTGGGAGATCGGGAGATTCGGCGATCACTACAACAACGAGCATGTGCATGAGTCGTTGAAGAACGTCACGCCGGCAGATGTCTATCATGGCCGTCACCATGAGATCCTGACGGCCAGGCAGTTGTTGAAAGTGCAGACACTGAGACGAAGGAGGTGGTATAATCAGGGATATGAATTGAAGGATGAGGAGCTGATCCGACCTTCAGCAATCAGAGAAGAATGTGTCTATTAGTTTAGGGGCAAGATAGTCCTGTTTGGTCTGGCAACATACACTAACTGCTTAGTCACGATCCCCTCCCATCTTCGCTTGAACCGCGCGATTACACAGTGATCTCACGCTCTCAATATACTCCTCGCGGTATTCACTCTTTCCTGGTATCCCTAAGGATGTAAACACATATTTGTCAAGTAAAGGGAAATCAAAATCAATATCGCTTAGCTGGATCTTCCCGAATACATGCATACCCGTGAATAGTGCTTGTGTTTGTTGCCCACAAGTCTTGTAATAATGATATCGATTACCTGTAGGTGACAAAAGCTCGAACGTCTCTCCTGCCCTCCAATTTTGAGGATCCGAGAAATCAGAAATCACCCTTACTTTGAACAAAAGCAGTTCTTGATTAAACAACATCTCATAGTGTGATTTTCGACTTTCATACCTTTTAGCCGTTTTCATTATTCGATCGAAAACATCAGAGCCCAACCTAATCGGCTGGATATCCTCTATCATAAATTCTACTAGGCAACCTGGTGGGTTTATAAATCGTTCGCCACCAATGTGCAAGGCAGTAAGAGAGTCACGGAATGAAGCAGATTTTCCAGCTTCAGAAAGAAGATCAAAACTTGATATTGTGACCTCAGTTCGACGCTCATCACTCAGATCGCTATACGCTACTCCCTCAACGCCGGCCCATTCATCGGCAAGCAGGATACTATTAAAGCATGACAAGATGATAAGACATGGAAATACGAGTCGAGCAATACTCATCATAGCCAGCCTCCTGATTTAAGAATTACAACTCTATATAATTGATACTACAGTGCTGCTTGTATTGTCCAGCGCTCCTGCAAATTCTCACGCACCGTTTCTTTCTCCTTGCATTTTTCCCATTATATGATGATCATCTTGGTGATTCTCCCTCCATTCCCTCTAACCTTCGGAGGCCAGCTATGGCCAAGGTACGCCTGTACCAAGGGAAATGGTGCATCGACTATTCCGACCAAAATGGCAAAAGATGCATTCGTGTTGCCGGCAATGGACGGAACAAGAAGGTCGCTGAGCGGAAACTCCGAGAAATCCTCAACAAGCTCGAAGAGGGAAGCCTCTCCCGGGAAGCTGAGCGACAGATCGATCAATGCAGTTCTCACACTGGTGGGCACCATTCTGAACTCAGCCGTGGACGATGGGTATCTCCAGTTCAATCCCGCTCAGCGCCTGAAGAAACTCCCCCATCGCAAGCGGGAGGTTCCGGCTCTCTCACCTCAACAAGTATCCGATTTTCTGCAACTCGTCCAAGAGCAAGATCCCAAACTGCACATCATGGTCTTTGTTGCAGTGACCTGCGGTCTTCGTCGCGGTGAACTTCTCGCCCTAAAGTGGGGAGATGTCGATTTCGCGAGCAACCGGATCGCCATCCGGCGTTCCTGGGTCCACGGGCAGTTCCAAGGCCTGAAAACAGAGAGATCCAACCGTTCGGTCAACCTCCTCTCCTCAACTGCGGCAATTTTGAGATCTCATCAGAAGAGCATGGCCACAATCAATCCTGACAACCTCATCTTCGATCGAGGAGTAGAGAAGATGACCGGGAAGCCCATCGATCCCACGAACTTCTCGAACACAGTCAGCCAGCTCATGCGAGATGCAGGGCTGCCTGCCCGGACGACACTCCACAGCCTTCGACACACCTTCGCCTCGATGCTCCTCGAGGACGAGGTGCCGGTCGAAAGAGTCAGCCGCATGCTGGGTCACTCCACGTCCACCACTACCATGAACATCTACTCCCATGAACTGCCGGGTATCGAAGAGCGGATTCGCGCGAAACACCAGAAAGCATTCGCCGGAACATTCGATACCGAGGTTTCGTCAAACGAAGTGGGCACAAAATGGGCACAAATCCTAGATTTTAAAACGGGCAAGAAAAAACCTCTCCCGTAAGTTATTACGAGAGAGGCGGTTAAGGTAGGCTGCCCAGGACTTGAACCTGGCACAACCTGATTAAAAGTCAGTTTATTCCGAGTTTGACCAAGATTGATTGAGTGTGATAGTGATCCATAACGAACAGATTCCCTTGGTATTGTAGACGATTCTACACTCCCTGACATTCCTCTTGCTTGACATAGATGGATTCAGATCCTATGATGGACATATGATCATAGGAAATCAGGAGCCATTGGGCAAATACCCCGAGGTTATATGATGCCGGAGAAAATCAACTTCACGAAGGCCAGGATCGAAGCGGTCCAGCCCCCCACCGACAAAAAGCGAGTCGTCTACTATGACTTGAAGACGGATGGGCTAGCCCTGTTCGTGACGGCCACCGGGAAGAAGGCCTTCTACTTCTACAAGTGGGTGGAGGACGCGCCCGGTCAACTGAAGCTCGGAGCTTGGCCCGATCTCACCGTTGATCAGGCTCGGAAGAAAGCCGCCCGCTGCAATGCGGATGTTGCCAACGGGATCAATCCGTTCAAAGAGGCCAAGACGAAACGTGGAGAACTCACCCTGCATGATCTCTTCGAGGAGGTCATGGAGCGGCACCTAAAGCCCCGTAGAGCCGCTAAGACCGTCGCGGAATACGAGAGGCAGTTCAAGGTACACCTTCAGCCTTGGGCGCGAAAAAAGCTCTCTAACATCACCAGACGCGATGTGCTGAAGCTCCATTCGGCGCTCGGTCAGGAGTCCGGCCCCTATCTCGCCAACCGCGTTCTGGCTCTCCTCTCGATGCTCTTCACGAAAGCCCACTCCTGGGGACACTTCAGCGGAGACAATCCCGCTAAGGGCGTCGAGCGATTCCAGGAACGGAGCCGAGACCGCTTCCTGCAGCCGGACGAATTCCCCCGTTTCTTCAAGGCACTGAACGAGGAGCCCAATGAAACCGTGAGGGATTGCCTCCGGATGTGCCTGTACACAGGAGCTCGCCGGACAAACGTACAGATGATGCGCTGGGAAGAGGTCAACCTGGAGCGTCAAACGTGGCGCATCCCCGACACAAAGTCGGGCGAAGCACTGACCGTTCCTCTAGTACCGAAAGCCATCGAGATCCTGCAAACCCGTAAGGAGCAAGCGGACGATTCTCCCTGGGTGTTCCCCGGTCGGACACATGATAAGCATATCGTGGAGGTCAACAGCGTGTGGCAGGGAATCATCAAGCGGGCAGGCATTCCCGATCTCCGTATGCACGACCTCAGGCGTTCTCTCGGCTCCTGGATGGCAGCACAAGGTGCAAGCCTCACAGTCATCGGCAAAGGGCTAGGTCACAAGAACACGTCCACTACGGCGATCTACAGCCGCCTGAACATCGATCCGGTTAGAACCGCGATGGAAGCGGCCACATCAGCCATGTTGCAAGCTAGCGGCGAAGCCGAAGAACCGAAAAACATCGTAAACATGAACAAGCCGAACCGATCGTGATTGAGATCCTCAATGGCCTTACTCAACTCCACTCTCTAATCTACATCAGCATATTGTGTACAACCGCTTAGACCAGTGTGAAGTGGGTATCGGGTGTACTACTGACTCTAATCCTCAAGCAATCCCCAACTACCAGAGCCGCGTTGATCATCGCGCCGCGCGAGTTCGGCGGTGGCGAGAGTGGACTACGCGATTGTTTTTCCTGTTGTGTATATGGTATCCTGTTAGTTATTGTCCCTTTGCTTATCTAATGGCAAAGGTAAAAACTATCGCCGAAGCCGCAGGTGAGTGGAGTAGGCTGATTAGTGGGAAATATATGGCACTTAGTATTAAAGGTGGTTCGGATATGAGTTCATCAATGCATCGCAAGACAAGCATCCTTGGAAGATTGTGGATGATGGAACCGAATCTTTTCCTTCGCCAGATCTCTCGGTTGGCTTCGGTGGGCGCAATTGTCCTGGCGACCTTGGTTGTGTGTGTCTGCTTTTGGGGGTCAGTCGGCGCAGAGTGCATTGACTATCAAGATTACTTGCACTTGGTCGGCAGTGTGGACACGTGGGACCGCGCCTTTGGTGTTGCCATCTCGGAAACCCATGCCTACGTCACCGATGGTTCCTACGGTCTCCAGATTATCGACATCACGAATCCCGAGAACCCGCAGATCGTAAGCAGGGTGAACACGCCGGACTGTGCCGAAGGTGTTGCCATCTCGGAAACCTATGCGTACGTCGTGGACCGGTTTGAAGGCCTTTTTGTGATCGACATCACAAATCCTGCGAGCCCGCAGATTGTGGGCAGCGTGCGCACGCCGGGCTATGCCTATGCTGTGGCCATCTCGGGGCCACATGCCTATGTCGCTGATGGTTCCTACGGTCTTCAGATTATCGACATCACGAATCCCGCGAACCCGCAGATCGTGGGCAGCGCGGACACGTCGGATAGCGCCAGAGATGTGGCCATCTCGGGGACCCATGCCTATGTCGCGGACCGGTATGGCGGTCTTTATGTGATCGACATCACGAATCCCGCGAACCCGCAGATTGTGGACAGTGTGGACACGCCGGACTGGGCCTCGGGTGTGGCCATCACCGGGACCCATGCCTACGTTGCGCATGAGGATGGTCTTCAGGTGATCGACATCACGAATCCCGTGAACCCGTTGATCGTGGGCAGTGTGGACACGCCGGGCGTTGCCTATAGAGTGGTCATCTCGGAATCCCATGCCTATATCGTGGACATGGAGTCCGGTCTTCAGGTTATCGACATCACGAATCCCGCGAGCCCGCAGATCGTGGGCAGCGTGGGCACGCCGGGCAGGGCCTATGGCGTGGCCATCTCGGGGACCCATGCCTACGTTGCGGACTATGAGTCCGGTCTTCAGGTTATCGATATCACGAATCCCGCGAGCCCACAGATCATGGGCAGCGTGGACACGCTAGGCCATGCCTTGAGAGTGACCATCTCGGGGACCAACGCCTACGTCGCAGATGGTGCCTACGGTCTTCAGGTTATCGACATCACGAATCCCGCGAGCCCGCAGATTGTGGGCAGCTTGGACACGCCGGGCTTGGCCTATAGTGTGGCCATCTCGGAGATCCATGCATACGTCGCGGACTATGGGTCCGGTCTTCAGGTTATCGACATCACGAATCCCGCGAGCCCGCAGATTGTGGGCAGCGTGCGCACGCCGGGCTATGCCTATGCTGTGGCCATCTCGGGGACCCATGCCTACGTCGCGGATACTTCCGGTCTTCAGGTTATCGACATCACGGATCCCGAGAGCCCTCAGATTGTGGGCAGCGTAGACACGCCGGACCATGCCTGGGGGGTGGCCATCTCGGGGACCAATGCCTACGTCGCTGCCTATACATCCGGTCTTCAGGTTATCGACATAACGAATCCCGCGAGTCCTTATATCGTGGGTAGCGTGGACACGCCGGACTGGGCCGCGGGTGTGGCCATCTCTGAGACCCATGCCTACGTCGCGGGCTGGGAGTCCGGTCTTCAAGTGATCGACATCGCGAACCCCGCAAACCCGCAGATCGTGGCCAACGTGGATACGCCGGACTGGGCCTATGACGTGGCCATCTCGGGGACCCATGCCTACGTGGCAGACTATAGGTCCGGTCTTCAGGTTCTCGACATCACGAATCCAGCGAGCCCACAGATCATAGGTAGTGTGGACACGAACTTTGCCGTTGGTGTTGCCGTCTCGGAGACCCATGTCTATATCGCGAATGGTGAGTCTGGTTTTCAGGTTCTTTCGCTTCAGTGCGAAACAGCAACCGTGGTGGAAATGGAGGTTCCGGGAATGGAGTCTCGCCTCTACGATGCGTATCCAAATCCCTTCAATCCCAAAACGACTCTGGCTTTCGAAATGCCGCGGCAGGGTGTGGCCAGCTTGCGCGTGTTCGATATATCGGGCCGTCTGGTGAGGGTGTTGCTGGACGGGGTGATCGTCGCTGAGGGTCGGCGTGAGGTGGTCTGGAACGGCTGCGATGATACCGGTCGGCGAGTTGCGTCCGGCATTTTCCTCTACCGTCTTGAAGCTGGGGAGTATTCTGAGACCAAGCGGATGGCGTTGATTAAATAAGGCCATATGGCCTCTCACTTTTCTCTCCAGAGTCCCAGAGGACTGCTTTGAATCGCTCTGGGAACTCTGGAGTCAGGCGAACCTTTACGGTCCCCCTTGTCCCCAAAGCTCTGGAAATCCTTCAAATTCGAAAGGATCAAGTCGGAGACTCGGGGTGGGTATTCCCCAGCGATCGAAGGAAGGGAAAGCACCTTGTCGAGATCAAGAACATCTGGGCTGGGATTCTGAAACGGGCGGAGATAACTGACCTTCGCATGCATGACCTCAGACGTTCTCTCGGCTCCTGGATGGCCGCACAGGGCGCAAGCCTCACCGTGATCGGTAAAGGGCTAGGCCACAAGAACACATCCACCACCGCGATCTACAGCCGCCTGAACATCGATCCCGTGAGAACGGCGATGGAAGCGGCTACCAGCGCCATGATCGAAGCCAGCGGAGCAGTCGCAGATGTGTCGAAGGTCACGCCAATAGATGGGGTAAGTTGAGGTAGTTGCCTGTCTCGCTTGCACTTATCAGTTTGACTGCGGGTCTCCTATCTAGGCTTGTACTTGCGCCGTAGGCACCAATCCGCATGGGGGTTGATGAGGGTCCAAATATCTGCTATAGTGCTAGCCGAGAGGCACTTTTCGAACGAACAGTGCTTCGGGGAAGTGCGGGGATTCGTATATCGAATTCGGATGACGCTTTCAATCCAATTTAATCCACACAGCAGCATCTAAACAACACACTCACTGGGTACTAGTGGTACTCGATCTTGTGAAGGTGTATTCGCATGTCTGCATGTGAGAAATGTGAGAACAAATGATTCAGGTTAGCAACTTGATACCGCCCAATGAGGCGGCTGATATGCTCGGAATCAGAGAAGCGACTTTGGCAACATGGCGGTGTACCAATAGGTACGGCCTGCCATACATCAAGATCGGGCGAATGATACGTTACGAAGCCGCTGAGCTGATGAAGTTCATCAACCGTCAGCGAATCACCCCAACTACAACAGAGGACATCTTCAATGACTCAAATACACTGTCGAACTGAAGGGCATAAAGAAACCCGTGAGGCTTTCCGGAAAGATCTCCTCACAGGTTCAATACTTACTGCTCACACATGTGAGCATCATGGAATTAATCATAGTTCCATGATTGGCAAAACACAACCGTTTTCTGACAGAAATTCGGATTCCGGGCAGGAGGTGGTGACCTATGGATACTGAAAGGACATATTGGACAAAAGCTTCCGAGAAAGTCCCTTGGATGGTAACGGGCTTTCGCTCCCTATCGGCATCCGGACAAGCTCTCTACTACCTTTTGTCCCACGGATCTGGCAATGGCAAATCGTGGGCGAATCTAACCCTTGGGATATATAAGGGTTATATCGAGAGCCTAGCTGCAGAGCTAGGTATGCCGTTAGATGAATGCAGGCAGGCGATGGACGCCCTTGAGGGCCAGGGATTAGCGGAATACGATCCCGATCACGGTTTCACATTGATTCCTGATCAGATATGCGCCGCTGACAACCTTTCTCATTTGAAAGGCATCTTCAACAGGGTGGAGAAAAAGCTCCCCCATTCATCTGTTCGAGCTCAGTATTTAGAGCATCTCTGCTCAAGAACAGAAGCTGTTTCTGTGCATTGGACCGCCGAAAGAGAAGAGGCCGAGGAGTTGTTACGGCAGATCCGTCATCACTATTCACTTCTAGATTATAGCAACCCTCAGCCGCTTGTGCCGGAAGCGGAAAGACCATCTCAGGCCGTGGAGGAGGATGACGATCTACCCTTCTAGACCATAGGACGTACTGACGCCCCTGCGCTTGCGGGGGCGTTATATAATTGTATGTTGCCAGACCAAACAGGACTATCTTGCCCCTAAACTAATAGACACATTCTTCTCTGATTGCTGAAGGTCGGATCAACTCCTCATCCTTCAACTCATATCCCTGATTATACCACCTCCTTCGTCTCAGTGTCTGCA
>JAAEPW010000248.1 GCA_024232355.1 Chloroflexota bacterium
AATACTTGATCTATAGCAACAATCCGCTGGTCGATATTCAGGCTGGCGGGCGGCTCGATATTGGGAATTTCAGCCAACGCCTGATCACGCCCACCCTGGGGACTTCGACGGGGAACCAGGTCGCAGTCAGCCTGGATGTGATCAGCGTCCTGAAGCGTAATAAACCCAATTCCTGGATGGGCGCAGTGTATGCCTGGCATTACACGGATGACGACTATATCGAGCAGTCAGACTTTGATTACCAACTGCTGCCCGACAAGCGCTCGATTGACGGTCCCTTGAGTACCAGCAGCACGAAAGATTATTGGCAGGGCAGTTCGGAAGGCGTTGTTGAACTGCGCGAAACGGTCAACTATAATAACGTGGTCCTGGGCCAAGCGGGGATCAACCAAAGAAGCACACTCTACCTGGCGGAAGGCTATGCGATCAACACCCAGGAATGTTTTGTGATATGGACCCCCTTTACCCCACCTTTCCCGGTCTGTTATCTGCGTGACAAAGCGGACACCCTGCACATTGACGTGGGAGACAAGCTCATTTTCGATATCTTTCCCGCCAGCCTGGACGAGTTTTACGCCATGAGCGACCCGGAGGCGGACGGCAGTTACAGCTTGGCCTGGGACAGTCGTTTCCCGCCCCTGCGAGATGCCGACGGCGATGGCTTGCGCAGCCGTGCCCTGGGCGGTGACGATCCCGACGACAGTTCTGCCGATTCCGATGCCGATGGCCTTTCGGATTACTATGAGGTGTATAACAACACCAATCCCACCGACGCCGACGAGGACCGCGATGGCTTGTCCGATTACCAGGAATTGATTTACAACACCAATCCCCACCAGGCCGACAGCGATAACGACGGTCTGCAAGACGGCGAAGAAGTCTTTCACCAGACAGGACTGGGGCTGTGGGTGGGCGGCTGGGAATATACGTATGGCTATGACGCCAGCGACCAACCGTTAAAGACACTCGTCATCGCCGATCCCCTCAACCCGGATACGGATGGCGATGGCTACCTGGATAAGCAAGAGCAGGTATATGGCTTTAACCCCAACGTCGCCTCGGTGGGGAGCGTGCTGAACGTTAGCTCACAGCTAAACGACGCCGACGGTGTGGTCGCGCCTGGCGCTACGGTCGTCTATAGCGCCACCATCGAAAACGACCTACGCAATCGCTACGCACTCGGCCTGCTGGACGTCGATTTCCCCGTAGCCGTGCAAGACGAAAGCCTGGATCCCCAAACTTTTGTCCTGGCCGAACGCGAGCAGGCGACTGTGGCCGGACAGGTCACAGTCCGGCCCGATCTGATCTCCTCGCAGCGCATCAGCCTGACCAATATCGCCGGGGCCGCTATCGTCAACCTGCGTGGGGACACCAACGAACAGCGCAATTTATGGTTGCACCTGAACGAAAACGTGGGCGCCACGCACTTTGTAGACACGTCGCTCTTGGGCCACCACGGCACTTGCAGCGGTAATACGTGCCCCACAGCCGGCCAGCCTGGCTATGCCGGGCACGCCGTGCAATTTGACGGGCAAGATGATTACGTACAAATACCCTATGCGGCGGCGCTCAATCCAAGCAACTTTAGCGTTGCGGCCTGGGTCAAGGTAATGGGCAGCAGTTTCAGTCATCAATCGGTGTTGACTTTACGCGATGATTATCCACAAAGAGGCTATATACTGTACGTTACTCCATTTAACACTTGGCAATTCGTGCTAGGCGATGGCTCGGGTTGGGTAGACATTGATGGCGGCCCGGTGACCATTGGTGAGTGGACGCACCTCGCCGCCGGATATAACGCAAGCTCTGAAACAATGCGTTTCTATATCAACGGGCAATTGATGGTCAGCCGGACAAACGTCTCTTTTGCCCCCAACACCCAACGCCCACTGCGCATTGGGGCGGGAGCAACAGAAGGAGCGCCACAATACCATTTCAACGGTCTAGTTGATGAACTGGAGATCTATCCGCGCACATTGTCAGATGTTGAAGTGGCTGAGCGTTTCAAAGAGTCGGTTTTCCACGTGGACTTTGACGGCAATGTGGAGGACGAATCGGCTTATCGTAACAGCATTACGTGTTCTGGAAGCCGCTGTCCTGTGGTCAGTGATAAAAAAGCGGTGTTTGATAAACAGGTCCACTATGATGTTGCATCCAGCGCCAACCTGGACTTGAGCCAGGGGAGCGGGCACTTTAGCCTGGCTGCCTGGATTTATCCGGAGGGCGACACCCGGGATTACACCGGGGCAATGGATACCTGGCAAGCGATTTTCGGCAACGATCAAGACAAGAAAAATGCCTATCCCACGATCTGGGTGAACAAGGAGGGCAAGCTAAAAGCCGGCTTTGGCGACGGATCACAAGGTTTGTGTTCTTTCGAAAGCATAGCGCCGATTCTAAATCTACATCAATGGAATCACATCCTCGTGACCTTTGGCCCGGCTGTTTTGGCCCAGGCGGATTTGGCCGAATCTGATATAGAGCCACAAAGCATTGATGAGCAGGCCACGAGCAGCGGACAGTTGTTCAAGCTGTACGTCAACGGCCAACGCATCCCCGGCGCTGACCTCGTGGGCGCTTCGGCTTGCGCGGGCAAAAGCCCGCCCGCGACCAATAACTTTTGGATTGGCCGTGCCAGCCAAAGGGCCAGCGTTCATTTCAACGGTGTTTGGACGTTGGACGACCACGGAGATGCATCAGGAGCGGCTGAACACAAACTTTTCCTGGACGGTGAGGCCTTGCTACCGGGAGGGCTGCACGGTGTGCAAGAATGGACGTGGTACACATTCGATAAATCCAGGACAATCAGCGATGACGGCCAGCACACCGTAGTGTATTGTGAAGACGACACGGGTAATTATTCCGGCTGCTTTGGCGGCGATGACCGGCTTTTGCTATTGTATTTCAATAATACGGTGATTGGACGCCACAAGAGCAGGTGGTGGGGTTATGGTGGGGAGCTTGATTGGTCGGTTGCCAACGACTTTTACCAGGGTCAGATTGACGACTTGAGTATCTACCGCTATGCCCTCACCGAAGATGAAGCGTGGGACCTTTATATGGGAACCGTGGCCTACGGGCGACGGCTCGAACTGCGCTTTGACGAACCTCCTGGTTCAGCCATCTTTCGCGATTACTCTGGCAACAACCTGACCGGCGACTGCACCGGGACCACATGCCCGGACACGGGCATCCCCGGCCGCTCCAACCAGACCGCCCGCTTTGACGGGGAAGATGATTACGTGCAAATCCCCTACGCGCGCGAACTCAACCCGGCCAGTTTCACCGTCTCAGCTTGGGTCAAAGTGATGGGCGACAGCGACAGTCATCGCTCAGTGTTAACCTCACGAGACGACTTGCCCCAGAAGGGATACATCCTGTATGCTACTCCAAATGACACCTGGGAGTTCTGGGTGGGTGACGGTACACAGTGGCAAATCGTTGGCGGTACCCCGGTGACTCTCGACGTCTGGACGCACCTGGTCGCCAGATATGAGGCGGCTTCGCAGACGATGAACTTGTACGTCAATGGTCAGTTGGCGGGCAGCCAGGCTGGCGTCTCTCTGGCGCGCAACACGCGGCGTCCGCTGCGCATCGGCGCGGGCATGACGGAAACGTCGCCGCCGCAATTCTACTTTGATGGCCTGATCGACCAGGTGATCGTTTACAGCCGGGCACTCTCGGATGCCGAGATAGACGACTTGACGCTGGCTCGTAGATTGTGGCTGCCTTTGGAAGAAAGCGCGGGCGCGACCCAATTTTCCGATGCCTCGGGTTCTGGCTACACCGGCTATTGCGGCGGCGTCACGTGCCCCACAATGAACGTAGCCGGTCAAACTGTCGGTACCGCCGCACAGTTTGATGGTATAAATGACTATTTATGGCTAGACTCCTATCCCCCGTTGGCTCATGCCTCCTTTACCCTGGCGGCCTGGGCCAATCGTGTGTCTAGCGGACCCCATGACTTAATCATAGGTCAATGGTCGCAAAGCCGTCGCCGGTGATTGCATTTCGTCTTTCGAGACAACAACAAGTTCACGTGCGCCTTTTGGGA
>JAAEPW010000249.1 GCA_024232355.1 Chloroflexota bacterium
AATGGCTCAGCACTAGAGCGCGTGAGGTATGGACCCCACAAGGTCTGCTCATGCGACATGGCTACTGGCACAGTTCAATAGTTGCTTACGTTTTCGGTGCCGGCGGCCTGAGAGCCGTTCACAGACGGAACGGGGGTTGAAGTGGCAAGCGGCGCAACGAACGGCGCGTCTGGCGCCCGAGCAACTTCAAAGGCGCCGATCAGCGCCAGGAGGAGCAGAGCGCTCAGGAACGCCATGTCGATCGGCAGCGGCTTCCGGGAGAACAGCGACCGGCGTAGGCAGCGTGACGTGCACAGGAACGGCTCGGCGACGGAATGCAGCAGCGAGCCGTGGCAGCGTTCCGGGAGTAGCGGACTGGGCGGACGGTAGCAGTGCTTGGCCGGTAGCAACGCAACACGCGCAGCTACTGCAGGAATACCCGCACAAGAACGGCTACCTGAACAAAGAGGCACAAAACAACATAATTAGACAGGTTATACAAAACTATTTTACAATAATCTGCAAAGGAAGAATACACGTCCCATAACCCAAGGGAGCTGTCACAAATCTTTGGTGGTTTAGGCCAAAAATCTGTGGCAAGCTGAACCAAAGCAACGGGTTCCCGCCTAACGAGAAGACACCTGGCAGGTTAGAGCAAGCTCTGACCACAGGC
>JAAEPW010000250.1 GCA_024232355.1 Chloroflexota bacterium
AACTACCTTTGGACGCATCGGCGTCAAGGTGTGGGTTTACAAGGGTGAGATTTTGCCCGAGGTGGAGAGTGCTGCTGTTTAGTGCCTGTGCTGCTGGTTGCGCCGGCTCGACTGATGAGCAATTTCTAGTGTGCGGGTGGGAGTATGAGGAGCCAGTGATATGTTGATGCCAAAGCGTGTCAAATACCGCAAGCAGATGCGCGGCCGGATGAAGGGCCGGGCTTCGCGTGGGGTTGAGGTAACGTTTGGGGAGTATGGTCTGCAAGCGACGGAACCCCATTGGGTGACCAGCCGCCAGATCGAGGCGGCCCGTCGCACGATTGTGCGTCACGTCAAGCGGCGCGGCAAGCTGTGGATTCGCATTTTTCCGGACAAACCGGTCACCGCCAAGCCTGCTGAGACTCGTATGGGTAAGGGCAAGGGTTCGGTGGACCATTGGGTAGCTGTCGTCAAGCCGGGTCGTATCATGTTCGAGATAGCCGGCGTGCCAGAAGAGTTGGCTCGCGAGGCGATGCGGCTGGCTGCGTACAAGCTTCCTCTCAAGACTCAAGTTGTCGCTCGGCACGACTTGAGACAGGAGTAGGACGATGCAGGCGCAAGAAATTCGTATGCTGTCAACCGAGGAAATCAAGACTCGTCTGGACGAAACCTACCAGTCTCTTTTCCGACTGCGTTTTGACTGGGCTGCTGGTCAGTTGGAGGATAATAACCGAGTTCGTGTGATCAAGCGGGACGTTGCGCGCTTAAAGACCGTCTTACGGGAGCGTGAAATCGCTGCCGCGATGGTGCAGAGCGCCGGCGAGCCGTTGGCCATCGAAACGGAAGCATCGAGCTAACGCTCATTGGAAGAGGTAAGGTAGATGAGTGAACGACGCAAGGTATTGGTGGGACGGGTGACCAGCGACAAGATGGACAAGACGGCGATAGTCGTCGTGGAACGCACGGTGCGCCATCCTCTCTATGGCAAGGTTCTGCGACGGAAAAAGAAATACAAGGCCCATGATGAGGAGAACGCGTGCCAGATTGGCGACCGCGTGCGCATCATCGAATCGCGTCCTGTGAGTCGAGAGAAACGTTGGCGCGTTGTCGAGGTTCTCGAGCGCGTTGCTTGATTCCGGTGTGAGAGCTAGGAGTTTGAAATGATTCAGCAAGAAAGCCGCGTGCGCATCGCGGACAACACCGGTGCCAAGGTGATATTGTGTATTCGCGTGATGGGGGGCTCTAAACGGCGCTATGCTCGCGTAGGCGATACTATCGTCGCCGCGGTCAAGCAGGCCTCTCCTGGCGGTTCGGTAAAAAAGGGTGAAGTTGTGCATGCCGTCATTGTGCGCACGGTCAAAGAGTATGGCAGGCCCGATGGGTCTTATATCCGCTTTGACGATAATGCTGCTGTGATCTTGGACGGCGAGACACGAAATCCCAAGGGTACGCGCATCTTTGGCCCGGTGGCCCGCGAACTGCGCGACAAGGGATTTATGAAAATTGTTTCGCTGGCGCCCGAAGTGTTGTAAGGAGTGGGAAAAGGTGTTTAGAATCAAAAAGGGTGATATCGTCGAGGTCATTACGGGCGAGGACCGCGGTAGGCGGGGAACCGTTCACCGTTTGGTGCCCCGTAAAGAGCGGATCGTGGTCCAGGGCGTCAATGTCGTCAAAAAGCATCAGCGACCGATGCAAGCAGGCCGTGGGCAGGTTCGGGCGGGCATTATTGAATTTGAGGCGCCGATCCAACTTTCTAACGTGATGTTGGTTTGTCCTCATTGTGATGAGCGGACCCGTGTGAGTTTTGAGAAAGGACCAGATGGCAAGGTCCGGGTCTGCAGGCAGTGCGAGTTGAACATTGACTAGGAGAGAAGCAGCATGTTGCGAATGAAAGAACACTATAGGCAAGAGGTTGTGCCGGCGTTGGTGGAAGAGTTTAAATACCGCAGTGTGATGCAGGCGCCTCGCGTGACAAAAATAGTGGTCAACGTGGGGGTGGGTGAAGCGTTGAACGATGCCAAGGCGCTGGACAATACCGTGCGTGATATTTCTGTGATCACGGGGCAGCAGCCGGTGCTCACGCGGGCGCGCAAGTCTATCGCAAATTTCAAATTGCGCGAGGGGCGAGCGATTGGCGTCAAGGTGACGCTGCGAGGCCAGCGTATGTACGATTTTCTCGACCGGCTGTTCAACGTGGCTTTGCCACGCCAGCGTGACTTTCGGGGAGTGTCGCCTGACGCCTTTGACGGGCGTGGCAATTATACGTTGGGGCTATCTGAGCAGTTGCTATGGCCGGAGATCGATTATGACTCTATTGACAAGCTACGGGGCATGGAGATCTCAATAGTCACCACGGCCCAAACAGACGAGGAAGGTCGTCATTTGTTAGGGTTGTTGGGAATGCCCTTTCGGCGGCAACCCATCACGTTGTCATAAGTAAGCGAGGGAAAGACGTGTCTAGTAAATGCTACTTTAAGCGAGAAGAAAGACGCAAGTACAAGGTGCGGGTGCGCAATCGCTGTCGCCGTTGTGGCCGACCGCGCGGTTATATGCGTCGCTTTCAACTGTGTCGTATCT
>JAAEPW010000251.1 GCA_024232355.1 Chloroflexota bacterium
AAAAAAATAATACCAACTAGCGCTGCTGGCCTATTTCCCTGATGCCATCAGCCAGCAGATTGAGCCCTATAACGACCGAAGCCAAGGCCGCCGACGGCGCCAACACTGCCCAGGGATTGAGAAAGATCCAATCTCGTCCCTCGTTGATCATCCCTCCCCAGTCGGGTGTCGGCGGTCGTATGCCCAAACCAAGGAAGCCCAAAGAGCCAATCGCCATGATCGCGTATCCAACCCGGATGCAAGTATCGACGATGATCGGCCCGCTCACATTGGGCAGGATTTCCCGCAGCAGAATATAGCGCATTCGTTCTCCTCGCAGCCGGGCTGCGTTCACATAATCCTTCGTGCGTTCGTCCAGCGTCAGGCTGCGCACGATGCGAACGATGGGGGGAATAGAGCCCAACGAAATAGCGACAACGATGACAACCACCGAAGCACCGATGCTGCTGATGATCAGGATGAAGATCAGCATCATTGGGAATGACATGAGGATATCAACGCCACGCATAATGAGTGCGTCAAGCCTACCGCCAACGTAGCCTGAAATGAGCCCCAGGGGAGCGCCTATCAGTATGCCCAAAAGGACGGATATGGGGGCCAACGCCACAACCGTTCGGGTACCCCAGAACAAGCGGCTCAGCACGTCCCGTCCTAAGTCGTCTGTTCCAAGCCAGTGCTCCCGCGAGGGTGACTCGAGCCTGCGGCCTGCCAGCTCGGTCGGCGAGTATGGAGATATGATGGGGGCGGCTATGGCTATAAAGACCCAGGCAAGGATTATGGCTACGCCAATCATCGCGCTTTTGGAGCGGACGAGTTCAGAGATCACTTTTCGTAGCCAAGCAATCGGAGACGACGCCCATCGGAACCGGCCGTCCCTTTTCCGCCCGTCGTGAGTGGCCGGTGTTGGTGATATCTCGGGTAACAATGAATTCGATCTGTCGCTCATGGATATGCTTCCTTTCCTATCACCGATCACTCAAATCGAATGCGTGGATTCATAAAGTATATGCCAATGTCCCCGATAACCTGGGTTGACACCGCCACAAAGGCGAGCACCAGCACTACTGCCTCAAGCAGTATGATATCGTTACGCACAGTGCTCTCAAATAGCAAACGCCCCAGCCCTGGGTAGTTGAACAGCACCTCAACCACGACGAGTCCGCCGATAAAATAATTGATGTGCAACATGATGGCTGTGAAGGGCGCTATGAACGCGTTGCGCAGCGCGTGCCGCCAAATGACCTTTGTTTTTGGAATGCCTTTCAGCACCGCTGTCCGAATATAGTCACTTTCCAGCACCTCGGCCATGCTGACTCGAGTGAAGCGGGCCAGATACCCTATCTCGTCAAAGGATATCGCCATAATGGGCAGGATCAGCTTTCCGACAGATTCAAGAAAACTCGCATCGGGGTCCGGCATACTGACGCTGGGAAGCCAACCCAGCCAGATAGAAAAAATCACGATCACAAAGATCCCACTGGCGAAAGGAGGGATGGACACAAAGATACTGCTGGTCACGGAGATGATGTGATCCAGGAACTGGCCTTCGTTTATACCGGCGATACAGCCCAAGGCTAAGCCCAGCGGTATCATAAAGACAAAACCCAGGCCCGCCAGGGCCAGTGAACGCCCCAGGCGAACGGAAACGAGATCGCGCACGGGACGGCCAAAGTGGATCGATTCCCCGAGATCCCCGCGCAGGACATTAGAAATCCAGTCGACATAGCGCACCGGCCAGGGACGGTTGAGGCCCATCTTTTCCCGCAGTTCATCGACCTTTTGCTGGGTAGCATATCGTCCCAGGGCATTTCGAGCAGGGTCGATAGGCATCACCTCGGCAATATAGAAGACCAGCATCGAGATGACCAGCATGGTCACCAGCATCCAGCCGAATCGGTTTAAAAGAAATCCAAACATGTTTGTCTCTTCTCTTAGGGATGCGACATCCCATCAGACGGCAATTAATCTGTGGCTTCCGGCTGTCTGTCGCCGGAAGCCACAGAACACACCGTCCAGGTTTAGCTTAACGTAGTTTGCCTATTGCTTTAACCAGGCCAGATGCCAGAGGAATCCGCCTCTGGACCAGGGCTCATGTATGTGAACGTAGCTTTGGTTAGCCGAGAACTGAACAGCCCAGTAGGGTATCAGGTACGGACCATCTTCCTGCATGATGGTCTGGATTTGGCAATACAAATCGCGTCGTTCCTCGACATCGGCTGTGGCATCAACCTGAGCCAAAAGGGAGTCGAGCTCTTCGTTGCAATAGAACGATTCGGTCCAGGCGGCGCCGCATAGGAGGGCCAGGTTTATATTTGCAGTGGCCGGAATCCGTCCATTCCAGCCACTAACGGAAAACGGCCACTCCTGCCATTGGTCCCAAAAGGCATCACTGGGCATGATTTCGATGTTGATGTCTATGCCGGCCTCGGCGGCCTGCTCTTTATACACCTGGGCGTGAGCAACACGAATGCTGTTGTCGTCAGGGAGGGCGAGATCGAGCTCGAGGCCATCAGGATAGCCAGCCTCAGCCAGCAGCGCTTTGGCCGCCTCGATGTCTTGCGGCCGCTCATCCGCGTCGGTGTCGGGGCAGTAGGAGGCGTCACTGGAATCGATCCAGTGGTCGTAGCCTACAAAGCCATCCGGCTGGGCGAACTCCCGTATCTGTTGACGATCCTGGACCAACTTGAGGGCCTGGCGCACGTTGGGGTCATTAAAGGGTTCCAGATCGACGCGCATCACGATGGGCGCAACCCATCTGGCACGGGCGCCAATATCGATTTGATCGGGATACTTCTCTAGCTCAGGGATAATATCCACGGAGGCATCCAGTATTTCTGCCTCGCCGCCGACCAGGGCTGCCAGTCGCGCGGCGTCATCCCATCCGGCGGTAACGATGACTTTGTCCACGTAGGGCAGTGCTTCACCATCGGCGCCTATTTGCCAATAATTCGGGTTCCGCACAAGTACCATCCGCTCGTCGGGAGTGAATGATTCCATTATGAAGGGTCCCGTCCCGATGGCGTCGGCCGGGTCGCCACTGTAAAAATTATCCCAGCCGCCCTCGGGCGCGATCATGGTCGGATAGTCATAAAACGCCAGGAGTAAATCAGCGTTGGGGCGATCAAGAGTGAGCTTGATAGTCAAGTCATCCACCTTCTCTACGCCCTCGGGTGACAACATGTCTAGCTTGGCTGCCGCCGACGCTCCGGTGTCTGGGTCCAGCCAATGCAGGATATTCCAGATCACGTCATCGGCGTTAAAGTCCGAGCCATCGTTGAATGTCACTCCTTCCTGGAGGTAGAGTGTCCACTCTGTCACGTCTTCGTTGGCCTCCCATGACTTAACCAGTTGCGGTCGCGGTACCCCGTCTTCACCAACCCAAACTAAAGATTCTGCAATCGACAACCCTACCAGGCCGGTGCCGACGCCATCCGCGGCCGGGTCCTCCACATACGGTATCCAGTTGTATTCAGTGCGCAGTGTGCCGCCACGTACAGGGACTGTGGGATCAACCTCGACTATCACTTCTTTTATAACTTCTACTTCTTTAATAACTTCTACTTCTTTAATAACTTCTTTTTCTACTTCTACAGTTACAACTTTTTCTACTTCTACTTCTTTTTCAACGACAACCGTCTCAACCACGGTGATCGTTTCGCCTTCAACTTCTTTTTCAACGACCACCGTCTCAACCACGGTAATGGTTTCTGGTGTAGGGGCTTGCCCACAAGCTACGACCAACATACTTAGTAACTGTCCAAAAATAACTTAGCGGTTTTGGCCTAAAAAACCAGGGGTAAATCGCTAAGTTAAAAACGGACAATTACTTAG
>JAAEPW010000252.1 GCA_024232355.1 Chloroflexota bacterium
GCAGGTGCAGGAATTGATAGACGCCAACCGGTCACGCCTCGACCGCGCAGTGACCCAACTCCGGGCGCAAGTGGTGGACCAGGCCGAGATAGACAGCCTACGCCAGGCCGGGGAACTGTTGCTGGCCTACCAGGCGCAGGTAAAACGCGGCGCGCGCGAGGTCACAGTGCCCGACCACACAGGCAACCCCCGTACCATCCCCCTGAAACCAACCCTGACGCCGGTCGAGAACGCCCAGGACTATTTTCGGCGTTACCGCAAGGCCAGCCGCGCCGCAGAAGAGATCGAAAATCGCCTCGCGGCGCGAGCGCCCGACCAGGCATACGTGGCGCAATTGGCCGCCGACCTGCTGCTGGCCGAAAATCGCTCCGAGATCGACGGCGTGCGCGCCGCGCTGGCCGCCGCCGGTTGGACACCAAAAGCGCGCCGTTCCAGCGCGCAGAGCGGCGGGCCGCGCCGTTTCGAGATGGACGGCTTTACGATCTATGTGGGCCGCAACGCCCGCCAGAACGAGACGGTGACCTTTAAACACGCCGGGCCAAACGATCTGTGGCTCCACGCGCGCGGCCACCCAGGCGCGCACGTGATCGTCAAGAGCGGCGGGCAGGACGTCCCTGAAGAGGTGCTCCAGCGCGCAGCCGAGTTGGCGGCCTACTATTCCCCGGCGCGCGGCGAGGGACGGGTGGGCGTGGACGTGACGGAACGGCGTTTTGTGCGCCGCGTGCGGGGTGGGCATCCGGGCCTGGTCACGTACCGGAATGAGCGCACGCTTTGGGTGGCCGGGATGGTGGGGGTGGAATAGTTGGGCGCTACAGATATTAGCGCGCGTGCAAACGTGCCTGAATTTGCGCCACGGCAATTGCAGAACAAAACATACATGTGCAACGAGAAATCGCGGAACGACAGCAGGCACAGACCGCGCTTGCGCCATTGCGCCCGGCGCATCAAAGCCAAAGTCCGCTAGCAGGAGTGATGATCATGAAACAAATATACGCCCACACAGCCACACCCGGCCATTGCTGCCCCAAGAAAGCCACAACTCGATTTATGTACAAGCCGAAACACCGCCAGGCTAGTATGAAAATGCGGCGCACCATACCCGGCCTACTGCTACTACTATGGCTGTTGCTGCCCTCCACCGCCAACGTGTATGCCCAAAATGACGGCCCGCTGAGATTTCATCATCTCACCACCCAAGATGGCCTATCGTCCAGTAATAACTGGTGTATATTAGAAGACGAATTCGGATTTATGTGGTTTGGGACGCGGGGAGGATTAAATCGCTATGATGGTTATGAATTTGTCAGCTATCAACATGACCCCGATAATGCGAACTCGATAAGCAACAACGAAATTTACAATTGCTACCAAGATAAAGACGGGATATTTTGGATTGGCACCGCCTACGGCTTGAATCACTTTGATCCGCTTCAACAAAGCTTTAGCCATTATTACCATGACCCCAATGACCCCAACACCTTGAGTGATGATTGGATCGTGAGTCTCTATCAAGACCGGGATGGCTATTTGTGGGTCGGTACGCATAGCCAGGGTCTAAACCGCCTGGACCCCCAAACCGGTATAGTCACCCGCTATCAAGACACATCAGAGAGAGGGCAAGATTTTGAAAATAGTGAAATCATTGAAATTCAGCAGGGGCCAGCGGGAAATATATGGGCGGCAAGCCAGGCTGGTCTGATCAAAATTGACCCCGCACAGAAAACCTTCCATTATTATCAGCATGATCCCGACAACTCGTCCAGCATACCTTCTAATGAAGTTTGGTCAATTTATATCGATAGCGACAATCGTTTTTGGGTCGGGCATGGCTTGGGGTTAAGTGAGTTTAAACCCAGTACCGAAACCTTTATCCATCATCTCTCCAAGGCGGATGACCCGAATATATCTAATGTGGCAGATATTTTCCAAGATTCGCAGGGGCAATTATGGTTGGGGTTTGGGAATACTGGCCTGGGACACTTTGATAAGCAAACGCTTGAATTTGTCAACTATCGCCATAACGCGGCTGACCCATACAGTATAAATAGTAACAAGATAGGAAAAATATATCAAAGTCAAGCGGGCATCATTTGGGCCTCCGGATTAGGCGGCGGCATCTCGTTTTTTAATCCGCAACAACAGAACTTTGCGCTGTATCAACATAACACTGATAATGCCAGCAGCCTCTTGAGCAATCGCATCATATCCCTGTACGCTGATGCTTACGGTTTGTTATGGGTAGGAACATCGGCGCCCGGGGCACTGCATAAAATTGACACGCGCAC
>JAAEPW010000253.1 GCA_024232355.1 Chloroflexota bacterium
GCTGCGCAATTGAGACCCAAAAGTCGTCTGCAAACTCGTACAACCCACGCCTCTATGCCTCTCTTCCCTATATCTGGGTCAGGATAACTTACTACCCCACAGCTTTGCTCCCTCCGGCTTTCGACCCGCTGCGAAAGCCCGTAACGATTGAGACTTTGCGGATTAGCGAGGTCTGGTACAATAGTGTCGGCACTGGCCCAACGGCCGAGTTGGGGGTTGTACCACCGGGCACCCATCTGGATCATGTCAATGTAACTGTCCCTTCGCTGCCCCGTGAACCCAAAGTCGGTCGCCAACGTCCCCTCGCCCCAGCGCACCTCCCCATACGGATAATACAACTGCCGCGCTGTCACCCCGCCGTTCTCGTTCGTGGTCAAACTGGTCGAGCCGAGATAATCATTGTGCAGATAGTATACCACATCTCCCGCCCGCATAGCAACCCGCTTGCCACCCACGTAATAATACTTGGTCACCCGCGACACCCCCGTCGCATCCTCGGCGCTGGCCTGGTTGCCGGTGTTGTCGCTGGCGTCGAGGCGGAAGGCATAGGCTTGGTCGGGCGACGCGCTGCCATACGTGCTTGTCCCTGTACAGTCGCTAAAAAGTAGCTACCATTCCCCTTCTCTTGACTAGGATAAAACCATTAGTTTGTATGCAATCTGGCACGATATAAATGCATAATACCCATCCAAATGAATGCCCCGGCTGTCCACAAATCAAGCAAAAGCTCATTCAACAGTTTCATCCTTGAGTAATCAGCACAAATTTTTCCCACGACATAGATTAGGATCAATACTAATCCACCGAATCCAGAGACAACTCGTATGATCGAATCATACTTGTGCTGCACATTGTGTCGACAACCGAACACAACCATACCACCCCAAAACAAACTGCAAAACAGGAAAATCATACCGCCCTCTAGCCATAGATTTGCAGCAAAAAACTCGTGTACACAACTGCCCACCGCCAAGACAGCAAACACAATACCACTGATCAACATAAAGGGTCCTGCAAACGGTATATCAAGCCGTTTGTTTCCACTTTCTGGCTCTCGCATATCTTTTTCTCCTACTACAAATGACATACAACGCAGTTTACTATGCACGTATACCCGAAAGCAAACATGAATTTGATACAAGTTCCCTCTGAATTCAACTGATAACGATCAAAGAGAAACCAGGTTTGATCAATTCACAAATCTTTTTGCGCAACTTCCCCCCTACGTCAAGCCACTAGATCATATAGTTCGAGTGAGTTATTCATTTGGAGGTCAATCGCGAAAAACCTATGGAGGATAGTGGCCCCATTCTTCGTACAACTCTTTGCGCCTCTCTAAACGTTCACTCCCAGAAAGTTCGGTGACATACGGAGTTAGACTTTTTACATACTCGCCATTCCAAAGTTTCACAAAAAAGTTTCCGCCGTTAATTGCCGTTGTGGGGCCAGAAAACAACCTGGAGGCAGGCAACAGAATGAATCCTCCACCGCTGAGTTGCATCGAGAATATATCTTTTAGGGCAAGCCAATTGTGCATTTTCATGTCAAGGCCGACATCATAACGCGGCCCCTTCCACCAGTTATCGCCCAGTACAGGTCGTTGAAAGAGCGAACCACCGCTACCACGAACATGTCTAGTGAGTTTGTAATTATCAACTCCTGCTATTGGATCGCTAAAGTCCATCTGCCACAATGACCACTCCCCCCCATCGAAAATTCTATCGAGTATTTCTTTCCCCCCACACAATTCCCTGCGAGTCAATTCCCACATCAGCAGAGTACCAGCCTTTGATTTCGTTAACATATACTTCATCTGTCCTCCCGATCTCAGAATGCTCCCAAAATCAAACTCTTTGGACAACAGCATAGGTATCCAATCCTCATTCTGTGACCACTTGCGGTACAGATCACTCTTATGCCAAGCATCCAAGATTTCCTCGTCAGATTCACCTTCAAACCCCAAGTTCCTGGCCAGATCAACCTCATTCTCCCAATGTCCACTAGGATCTATATATTTGAGTGGATTGTTCAACACATACGAGTACCTATTGAAACTCTGCGGATTCCCCGGATCAGGCACAATCGTATCCGCACTAACAAAGCGCCCCAGCAGCGGATCATAAAATCGAGCGTGCATAAACACCAAGCCCGTGCCCGCCACACTCCGCTGTCCCGTGAACCCAAAGTCGGTCGCCAACGTCCCCTCGCCCCAGCGCACCTCCCCATACGGATAATACAACTGCCGCGCCGTCGCCGCGCCGTCACCCCGCCGTTCTCGTCCGTGGTCAGACTGGTCGAGCCGAGATGGTCACCGTGCAGATAGTATACCACACCTCCCGCCCGCATAGCAACCCGCTGACCACCAGCGTAATAATACTTGGTCACCCGCGAC
>JAAEPW010000254.1 GCA_024232355.1 Chloroflexota bacterium
CAAAGGTTGCCAGTTGGCAAGACGCGGTTGGTGAGGCCAAAGCGACGTCCCCGGCCCAGTGGAGTGTAAAGCCACCACCGGGGGAATATCGTGACACGTAAACAGCGTCCTTCTGGCGGGCCAGTCGATAGACCTCATCAGGAGGAGCAATCTCGCCCCGCATGTCTATTTGATAGGGTCCGGCGTCGCGCGCGTCGAGGCCCACGGGCGGCATCCTGCGCGAGGTCGTATTGATGTGCTGACCGGCGGTGATGGCGGGGAACGCGCCCAGGTCCACCGAGGCGGGGGCCAGGGTCACACCCCAGTAGCCCAGCGGGTAGGGTGGACGCCTGGGGACGTAGCGGTCGGGAAAGTTGATAAAGAGCAGGTGGGCATCTTTGCTTTGGGCGGTTTGGACGAGTTCGGCCAGGTGGGTGATGCCGGGGGTGTACATTTCACAAAAGTTGGTTATCAGAAGGCAGTTTTGAAAAATGATTAGAATCAGTAATATAGTTTTGATGGTTTGCCATTTGGGGAGAGAAACCAGGTTTTTGCCGCTGCGCTTGTTAAAAAACCTGGATAGTGCCAAATGACCCCTTCTCGCTTCGCCGAAAGGTCCATTTGACACTATCCGTATGGGTCCATCTGTCACCCACCCCCAAATGCAGGGGTAGGTGACAGATGACCCCA
>JAAEPW010000255.1 GCA_024232355.1 Chloroflexota bacterium
GATGATACGCAAAGAACCCGAACAAGCCTGCAACGAGGCTTTGGCAGAGGTCAGTCGAGCCCTCAGTCGAGTCGTTTGGGAATCCGATACGTCGTCCAGGCAAACTCCGAGACCCCCACCACCTAACGTCGGCGTCAGCCGTCGGGCGATTGAGCAGCTAGGTAGGCACGAGTAACAGTGTCCACCTGACGGCTGGGAACTGAGTCACCTGAATGCCCAAATTCTTTCACGACTTTTACGAATGCCCGCGCCGTCTCGTAACCGATACCGCTGTTGGCCCCGGTCACGATGGCAATTTTGCCACTCAAGTCAAGTATATTCTCGGCTGTCCAGTTTGATATCACGATTATCTCCCTATCACCCCGATTTGTCCCAGGCCACGCACCGATATTCTTTCTCGATCCGGTACCCCAACTTGCGCGCAACCGCCGCGGACGCCACATTCTGTTTAGCGCAATCCCAGTACGTCTGATCACCCAATGCCTCGACCTCCTTGATGAGGCGAGCAGCGGTGATGGTCGCGTACCCTTGGCTACGGTGCTCTTTTTGCGTGAACACGCCTGGTTCGCGCAAGCCTATCGCCGGCGGGCCGACTGTGGCTTTGCAGAGGATCTCGTCGCCACGCATCAGACAATAGCCGATACGAGTCTTTTCCCAAGCCTCAATGCCACCCGCGAATTGCACGTCGTCAGGTCCCCATTCGGTGCGCATGATCAGGTCACGATCCAGGCGGCGGATCTCACATCCTTCCGGGATCTTGCGCAGGTACGCATCCAATCCCCTCCCAATTGGCCGGTCATAGAACTCGAGCGTGCGGCCATCGTAATACGGATCTGGCGGCAGTAGATCATGGCGGGGATCACCGTCCCAGAGTCCAACTAGCACGCCGTGCTCCTTCCGCAGATTGGCAAAGACTCGCGCTAGCGTAGCGGGATCGAGCCGTCCTCCCAGGAAGGTAACGCCGTCGCACGCTTCCCAGACCACACCCCACGTGGGATTGGCTGGATCATCGGTGATGATTTTTCCTGTGTGTTCGATGCCATCAAGCAGGGCAAAGCAGCGACAGGCTTGTGGCTCGTCGGTACGAAACAGCGACCGCAGTGCGGATGTCACGTTGTCTGAGGTAATTCGTATCATTTCAATTCTCACTTTCTCGACCTGCCGATAGTCTCGCGCTTGAGTGTTGTTTTTTGTTTTGTTCTCAAGGGGCTCACGTCGCGGTCTGACGCACTTTCCTCCCATAGGAACACCGTCCCGGTGTCCTTGTGGGAGGGATCCGGCTAAAGCATATCCGCATATATGGGAACAGTGAGCCATCAACACTCTACAGGGAGACTAGCGACCTGCCTGACTTTAAAAGCCTAACAGCGCCGGTCACTGGTTGTCATGAAACGCAACAGAGTGGCAATCCAGAGCACTGGCTTGCTAGGCCACGCCCCACCTTGCCGCGCTGTAGCCGTGTCAACTCCAACTGTGTTAGGCGCGCTTGAAAAAGGCCGCTCTCTCAAGCTTTTTCCAATTCTCTGCGGCGCTAGGCTTTTAACGCATGGATTCACAACTCTATACTTGATTCTCTGAGCAGCTCTTTGAACCCCTCCAAGTTCATAATGCCTTTAGCCAACACTGCTTTATAAATATCAACACTCGAAATCTCTGTCCGGTACCGAGGGTCTTGAGCTACGACATGCTTGATACTCAGAATAGCCCTTCTCTTGCCATCGGTCAACTTGGAGCTAATACTGTCGATGTGTTTTTGGGCTATGGCGTGCTGCTCAGAGACAAACCGAATATCGATCTTCCAGATCGCCCCTTTATCAGCTTGATATTTTCCACCGATGTACATGCTTGGTGGACGATTCCTTTCAATCATTTTACGATTATCTACTAAGGTAATAAGCGTTACTTTATCCTGGA
>JAAEPW010000256.1 GCA_024232355.1 Chloroflexota bacterium
AGGGAGTCAGTCCTTAACTTGCTAAAATGCATATTCAAATCTATCCACCCTCATATCTACTGGCGTTCAAATGGAAAATCCCATATCCAGGGTTTGGTAAATTTGAAAATGACATTTTGAAATTGTAGGACCGAGTCCCTGATGGACTTCGCACACCGATCACGGCCCTAAAAAGCTTTAATGAACTTTTGCAAGGAGTTGCGGACGACGATCCTGCTGCCCGCACTGAATTCTTGGCCGAAAGTCAGATCCAGTTGGAGCGGCTAGAGTGGATCACGCACAACTTGCTCGATCTATCCGGCTTGACGCGGGACTAATTACCTTGGACGTGAACACCCATGACGTGGGAGATCTGATCGGGGCGGCAGCGGCAGTCTTTAGAACGCTGGCGCGCGAGAAGAATGTCGAACTTTTGATTCAAGAACCCGTATCTCATCTAAAGGTTCGCTGTGATCGCGCGCGAATCGAGTTGGCCTTGTCCAACCTCTTGGATAATGGTCTGAAATTTACCCCTCCCGGCGGCAAAGTTGAGATTGGGGCTGAGCGGATTGATGATGAAAACGCTCTGCGCCTCTGGGTGCAAGACAGCGGTCTTGGCATTTCTACCACCGACCAGCAACGTATCTTTGAGCGATTCTATCGGGGGGGTGAGCGAGATGGTGGGGCAAATGGTCCGGTCGAGGGCAGTGGGCTGGGATTGGCCATTGTGCGCAGCATCGTGCAAGCCCACGGCGGGCGAGTTTCCGTTGAGAGTGAGTTAGATTTTGGCAGCCTCTTTGTGATCGAGTTGCCTCTTGCCACTGGTTGATTTTTTGCCACGAATTGCACAAATTATCGCGAATGTAGAGGGAAAAATTCGTGGCTCAAGCCGATGCTTTATTACTCGATCAGGACAGCTTTGCCAAATGTTGTTGGATCAGTGAGCGAGCGGATGGGCGAAGTTGAGAGCATGATCTTTTGTGGCGCCGCAGGGTCGTCACAGTCGCTGGGATTCACGTTTAATCCGATCATCGTGTTCGTGCTCAAGTTCAATCCTCGCAGGATTTCTTTGGGAACAAAGACCTCCATGTCATAACCGTCGTCGGTCTGGACCGCTGCGTGTTCGAGTTTTGCTGTATCGCCCACCTCTATCAGGCCGTACCAGATTGCCGCGTCGGGTTGTGTGGTGTCGAAATTACCCGGCGTGATGCCAATCTGATAATCATCATCGCCCATCTCGGTATCATCGAAATCACCCTCCAACTGGGTGTCGATCTGCAACTCGATATAGTCGCCCTGCCACAAAGCGCCGCTGGTCCAGTCTTGCACAATGTTATCATCCATCACCTTAAAGGCCAAGTATAAACCATCATCCGCCCAGCCCACCCAAGCTTGCGCCGATAAATCCTCTGGCCCTCCCCAGGTGCCCGCAGCATATACGACTTGCTCAGCCTCGTTCAGGGTGAACGTAGGGTCGCCGGTCCACTCTTCCAAATCGCCATCGATCGTGATCTCGTTCACTTGGTTGATCTTGGTCTCAAAAGGTCGCGGCGTACCTGCTTTGCGTGCGTTTGTTTGTTCGGACACACTCGAAACTGGTACCGTGTTCTCATAGCGTACGCCATTTGTGCGGTATTCCTCAATTTGTGCTTCCACTTGTTCCAATGTCAATACCTGGTTTCCGGCATAGTACAACCAGTCTACTTGTTGAACATAGGCACGCGGGTCTGATGTTTCCAGCAATTTACCATCCACGAACCAGATGTTATAGTTCAAAAACATCGGTGTCTCTGGGGCCACGTGTCCATAGTGACGGACAAGCTCTTGCCCATCGATAAAGTACGTGACCTCCCCATCTGCAACGTGAATTAGTATGGTATGCCAGCCATTCTGACTGCCGTTAATGTTTTTTGATTTTTTGTTGGCCGACCAGGGTGAGGGGCGATAGGTCTCCCAGGTAAAGAACCAAGTGGTTGACTCCTTGGCCCACCAACCGCCATTGGGTAAATATTGCACGTCCATCTCGCCATAATTAGGGTCTTCCGCCACGTACAGTGGCGTGTGGGTAAAAAAGGCCTGTACTACCTCATCGCCATCTGGACCATACACCGGCTCGTCCGTAAAACGCACGCGGCTGACATAGGTGCCGCTGTAGAATTTCCGTGCCTGCCCGACCTCCGCAGAAAGGGTGTGGGTTGGCGTGCCATCGGTAGAGGCACTCAATTGCATCAAACGGTTCCCCTCTTGTGTTGGGTCGTCCAGGAACATAACCCCGGTGATTGGCCAAGTGGCTTGTGCCACGCCGATCTTGTTGACCATACCGGACGTTCTCACCACCCAGGCATTGACCCGGAAATGCGGATCATTAATGCCGCCGTAATCAAAATCATCAAAGAAAACACCTGATCCTGTCTCGCCGAGAATCGTCGGCGCAGGTGTCGGTGGGGAAGGGAACTCGGCTGCCTCGCCCTCGGGCCGTAAGGGGGACGCCAGTGCCTCGATGAGTGTGCCGTCATCGGCGCTCAAATCCCATATCATCGCGCCGCCCAGATTCTGCTCTCTGATGTATGTGGCCTTGTGAGTCAGCGCCTCGGGGTCGTCATAAGTGATCATAATGCCCGTAAAGGGGCTGTAGAGCCACGGAACCTTGGCCTCGTCCTGCCAGAAACGCGTATAGGTGGGCATATAGTTTTGCACCAGGTCGGAATAGTCAAAATTGCCCGGTTCCCACGTGCCCTGCGCCGCGCCTTGCCGTGTCTTTTGATAGAGACCGTTGTTGGCTGAGGGAACTCCTTGCCAGCCGCGACCGTAAAAGGGCACACCCATCACTAGTTTGTCGGATGAAACGCCAGCTTGCAGATAATCATGCACGGCCTTGTCTACTGTGAGTCCACTCTGATCATCGGTGGTTTCAAAGAGAGGGGCGTTAAAGTTGGTGGTATCGTCCCACGGGCCGTGAATGTCGTACGTCATTATGTTGATCCAATCCAGGTAGGATATGATCTTGGCGATTTCCATATTCTCTTTGGCTCTGTGAGCGGGTGCTGCGATGGTCAGCAGATAGTGTTTGTCGTCTTGTTTGCCTGCCTTGTCCAATTGACGGCGAAACTCGGCTAGCAACAGCGTAAAGTTTTGTGTATCCTCGGGCCGACCCTCGACCAATCCCCCGCTGACCGGATATTCCCAGTCCAAGTCGATGCCATCAAACACGCCTGGATATTGCTCGATATACAATTTGACGCAAGACCGGACAAATTTCTGGCGTGAGGCGTCTGTAAGTGCGGCATTTGAGAATTCACTAGACCAGGTCCACCCGCCGATAGATATCAATGTTTTGAGGTGAGGGTGTTCGAGCTTTAATTGCACGAGTTGCTCAAAATGACCACCCGTCGCTTCTTTGCCGGTGACGCTGTCCTGAGCTGTGAACGTCATCTCGACGTCGTATTCCGGATAGCCCAGAATACATTCGCCCGTGCTGGAAACATTGGAAAAGGCATAATTAACGTGCGTCAAGCTACGCGCCGGGATATCTGCGACGTGATAGCCATGTTCCACGGACCAGGCTGTATAATAGCCAACGATGCGCGTTTCTGGAATCTCTGGCTCAGACCTGCAGCTTGCCAGCGTAAAAATCGATATAACCGATATTAGCATGAAGAAACATCGTTTGCACACTATATTTTTCCTTTCCATTGCAGGATATACATCACCGGCGCGAAACGTGCTGGTTATTCTTGACGTAGAATCGCCAGGGAACGGTGACTGCCTCCTCATCCCCCCGCACGCCGATGCGATGGTCGGTGGCGATGGCATCAGTGGGTATGAGAGTGTCCGCTTCCAGAAATAGGAGCGCGTCGGATGCACACAGATCAATTCCGTCGAAATGCCGGTCGATGTCGAGGGCCTGGCACAGACGGGCCGGGCCGCTGGTCAACGGCAAGTCGGGTCGCCCTCCGCGTAGGTCTTGCATTTTCTTGATGCCCTCCATTGGTTCCAGTGCGCGGATGAGCACCGCTGCCGGGAATCCCTCCGACTCGGTGACAACGTTGAAACAGTGATGCATCCCATAGATGAGATAGACGTAGGCGTAACCGGGTGGGCCGTACATCGGTGCGTTGCGCTTGGTACGACCGGGACGAGCGTGCGATGCCTGGTCGTCCTCCCCAACATAAGCTTCAACTTCGACGATGCGCCCAGAGAGGCGTTCATTATTCAGAATGCGCACCAATCGTTGCCCCAACAGTTCGCGGGCCACAGTGAGGGTGTCGAGGGCAAAGAAATCGCGGTTCAGGCGGCTCGTGCTCATTGCTGAAAGCGTGGGTCACGTTCCAATGTCAGACCCAGTCCTTGCGGCAGGTCTATCTGGGGATCATAGTTCAATAGCTTGCGCGCGGCAGTTATGTTGGCGCGGAGGCGAGAGACACCGCCACTTTCGGCAGGGCTGTGGAGTATGTCTATCTTTTGCCCCGTGGCTTGTGCTGCTGCTGATGCCAATTCGTTGATGCTGGTGGCTTGTCCACTACCCAAGTTGATAATGCGGCGATCCACGTCAGTGGCGGTGGACGCAGCAACCAGCGCATCTACGACGTCGTCGATGTAGATAAAATCACGGGTCTGCCCGCCCCCGCCAAAGATGACGAGCGATCCGCCTCGCAGCGCTTGGTGCAAAAAACGCGGAACCACCGGAGGGTGGGAGGGAGGCAGGTTCTGGCCCGGTCCATAGGCGTTAAAGATGCGCAGGACCACTGTCTCGATGCCCCATAGCGCGCCGATGGTGCGGACGTAATACTCGGCGGCTAGCTTGCTGACGGCATAAGGAGATTTGGGATTGGGCGATTGTTCCTCCCGCACAGGTTGCTGCGCTTGTTCTCCGTATACAGCACCGGAGGATGTAAAGACCACCCGACGCACGCCTGCATCCCGCATCGCTTCCATCACACTGACCGTTCCGCCGACGTTGACCTCGTTGTACTCGCGGGGGTAGAGGATCGATTCACTGACCAACACACGCGCCGCCAGATGATAGACACAGTCCACGTCTTGCAAAAGCGTCCATAGTTTGGGCCGGTTGGCCACGTCTCCCCGGGTGAAAAGCACCCGTTCGTCCAACTGGGCCGAGTCGCCAGCGCTGAGGTCGTCAATGACGCGTACTTGATGTTTATCGCGGGCCAGCCGGTTGGACAGCGCCGTTCCAAGAAATCCAGCTCCACCAGTTACGAGGAAACGCATAGAGAACTCCTTGTTCAATGAACGAGTGGGGAATGATCGGGTCGAATTATTACTCACCATTCGCGTAATAGAAACTTTGTAAAACAAAAATAGGCCAAAAAGCTGGATTTTTGTTTGGTTTCAGTGAAATTCGAGAAACTATTTGGCGATTACGCGAATGGTGAGTTATCTTGAACGTATTGGCCCTAGTCCTCGCTCAATGCTCGGTGGACTACCTGTGCTAGTGTTTTCACATCAAAGGGCTTGTACACCACATCCAGAAAACCTCCCTCCCTCAACTTGCGTGCATCTTTTTCCACAATATAGCCCGTGATGGCCAATGCTTTGATATCCGGGTTTAATTTTCTCAATTCTTGCACCAACTCTTTGCCCCCCATCTCTGGCATCACCAGATCCGTAATCACCACGTCGACGTCTCCCTCGGTTTTGTAGAGATCTAATGCCTTGATCCCGTTCTCAGCATCCAACACTTGGTAGCCCAATGATTCGAGGAGGCTGTGCCCCACTTCGCGCAGTCTTTCATTGTCCTCCACCAGCAAGATGGCTTCTCCCTGGCCCTGCGGAGTGATAGAGATATCCTCACTGACAACTTCTGCTTCTGCTTTAGAGGCCGGCAGGTAGATATGGAATGTCGTGCCCTCTCCCTCTTTTGTCTCCATACCGATGTATCCCTGGTGTTGTCTGATGATACCATACACCTGGGCCAGTCCCAACCCTGTGCCCTTTCCTGGCTCTTTGGTGGTGAAAAAAGGTTCGAATAGGTGGACTTGTGCTTCTTCCGTCATCCCCGTTCCAGAATCCGAAACGGTCAGACATGCCCATTCTCTGGGTGACATGTCCGGCACGGGTGGTTCCTCACCTAGTTTCGTCTCTATCTTGGATAGGCTGAACCGTAGTTCTCCACCTTCTGACATGGCGTCTCGGGCGTTGGTCGCCAGGTTCGTGACCACTTGGTGGATGCGAGTGGGATCGGCCTCGACAGTGAGCGAGAAATCCTTGGGTGACATTTCCATGACCAGTTGGATGTTCTCTGGGATCGTTCGCCGCAGGATGCCAAGCGCGTCATCAAGGAGTGGCTGCATCTCTAATGTTTGGAACTCTATCATCGAACGACGACTAAAGTCGAGGATCTGTTGCACCAATTCGGCGGCCTTTTTGGACTCGTCAAGGATGGTCTTGAAACCCTGCGACAGATCTGATGTCAGGTTGGGCTTGCGCAAGCCTATTTGAGCGTAGAGCATGATGGTAGTGAGAAGGTTGTTAAAGTCGTGAGCGATACCGGCGGCCAGTTGGCCCACGGCGGCCATGCGTTCTTGCTGCCGCAGTTGCTTTTGCAGCCGTTCGCGCTCGTCAATGCCCTCTTTGAGCCTGACGCGTGTATCGTTGATGGCTGAAACAACTTGATCGAGTTCGTCTGGTCGGAGAAGCTTTTCTGACCCACGATTCAAAATCAATTCGCGTTCCAGTCTGTCTAGGTCCAGTTCTTGGGTAAAGTCGGCTATTTTGATCAAGTGACGGGTCAGGGTGAATTGAGAGATCAACAGAATAGAGAGGGCAACCAGAAATATACTGAGAAGACTTGTTGTCAGGGCGACCAGCGCGCTGCCTGAAAGCCGTTGATAAACCCCTTGCAGGCTGGCAACGGCGATTAGGGTGCCGTAGGATGTGCCGCTGCCTGATGCAGGGTATTCCAGTGGAAATGCACGGACGATATCTCTGGGGGTATTGGGATCGCCTACAGATATGTGGATTTGTTCTTCTCCCCTCGTCTCTACAATTTCCAGGTACTCGATGTCCCGCAAGTTGAGTGCACCCTGTAGCTGAAGGCTCAATTGCGTTTCGTTAATCATGTACACACTGGCCGAGATGCCGGGTACGTAACTGTCGGCGATGAACTGCAAATTGGTTTCGATGGCCCTCAAATCTTGCCGGTAACCGATGTACAGTTGAGTCGCCGTGGCCAATAACGTGAACAAGGTGCTGCACAGTACCACGTAAAGAAGCAAGCGGCGAGAAAGTTGATTTTGTTTGTCGTGTTGCAAAGATCGCAAGGTCATAGGGTTTCTCCCTCAAAAATAGGCCAAGTCTAAAAATGCGCTTGGGTGACTTGATTTCTCCATCACGTATCCTTTAATCTGGCCCCATCAAACTCTGATACGTTCCGTCCTGTTTCATCTCTTTCAGTACTGCGACTAGTTGGGGAACCAGATGGCTGTGTTTTTTATGCAAGTAAGGATAGCCATTCCCCGTTCTGACAATGCCAATCCTTTGTATACCTGATCCACTGTACTCTGGTCTTTGCAAGATGGTTTCTGCCGTCATAGTGGTTCCCACAAAAACATCCGCCCGCCCGGCCTTTAGCATATTGATGGCTTGCTCAACGGTATCTAGGTCTTTAATTTGATCCGGGGCAATGTGCCTAGGCAACTCGACTTGCACAATCTTGTCGCCACGTTCGATGACAAAGGTTTGCCCCGCGTTCGCCAAACTGTTCCAATTATTGACGTTGCTGGTCGCTTGAGCAGAATAGACGCCGGTTTCCGTTCCCAATATCCACTCATCGACGCGAATCAGGTTGGAATATTGACCATCATTCAGCAGATCATAATGGCGCATTGCCTCGCCGTCCACCCGGCCCGCATCTGCATCTGTGAGAGAGCGTTCTGAGGGCAGGTGAATTAGCTCAAAGTTATACTCTATGCGGAAAAATGCTTCGGTATAGAGCAGTTTCATTTTCTTGAAATCCACCGAATCTTTCAGATGGTAAGTGGAAAGAACAATGGTATTTTCTTGATTTGGATTCAACGGTAGACTTGTCACAGGGGGACCTATAGCGATGTCACCGCCCCCCGGATCCACCGTTCCACAATTGACAACTGCCAGGAACAATGCCAGAGATACAATGATGGTTACGATTCTGGAGCGAGTTATGGCAGTCTCTTGCATAGCAATCACTTTTGTCGTCAGGTGAGGGTAAGAATTGTACGCTCTATGGCTATTCAATGACTGTTTCCGAGTTTACCCAAGCCGTGACCTATGGACAGGCTGCTGAACGCTATGTTTGAGGTTGGAGGACATGATTTACCGTTCACAGGTGTCGATGTTTAAAATCAGGTCTCAACCTCAAATCTGATATTATTATACCCGTTAGCTTGAGGAGGGGCAAATCAGAATTTGATCGTTTATAGAACAAGAGTGGAGAACGCCTCCTTTTTGTAATTGAGCTTTGGTTATCTTGATGCTGAATTGTACTTGATCTTTACTTGCCCACTTGTCCACCCTCAAGTATACTTGTCCTGGTCGCCTGGCACTAGACTAAATCGGCAGCCTATTGATGAATGAGCGTATCAACCCACAATTATTGGAGCAACCTGATCAGGTTACTGCGCAGCGATCGAGTGCTGCACCCGCTGGTCGCCACCTACTATGTGACGACTCGGTGTAATCTCGACTGTGCCTACTGTGAGGACTTTGGCGCCCGGCGCAACGGGCCGGGCGATATTGCACTTTCTCTGGATGACGCGCTGCGGGTGTTGCGCGTGGTCCGCAGCGGAGTAGACAGCCTCATTCTGACTGGTGGTGAGCCTTTACTCTGCCCCAACATTGTCTCTTTGGTGACCCGAGCCCAGCGCGAACTGAATTTTCGTCGAATCACGTTGCTGAGCAATGGCCTTTTGCTTTCTCAACATGAATCACTCTTGCCTGCCCTCGACCGGCTGGTCATTAGCCTCGATTCTGTTGATCCTGCGCATTGGAGTTCCATCGTCAATGTGCCTGTCAATACAGCCCAGACCATTCTTGACAATGTAATCGCTTACGCCCACCGGCAGCGCGAGTTTGGCTACCGGATGATGGTCAACTGCGTGCTCACGCCGGAGACGCTGTCGGGGGCTCAACAAGTACTGGATTTCTGCGTCGAACACGACTTGTGCGTCTCTTTCTCGCCCCAAGCTGTTGGCAATTGGCCCCGCTACGATCTACTTGTTTCTGACGAGTACAAAGCGTTCCTGGCGCGGTTGATCGACCTCAAGCGGCGCGGGGCCCCTATCGTGGGCAGTATGGCCTATCTGCGCACTCTGCTCGACTTTGTTCCCTACTCGTGCTACCCGACGCTGGTGCCGCGCATCATGCCAAATGGTGATCTGGTGTACCCTTGTCGTCCTATCGAAAAGCAGGGTGGCAGTCACGGCGGGCGGGCGGGCAACTTGTTGCAAGTCGAATCTTGGGATCGGGCGCTTGAGATCGCCGCCGACGAGTACGGCCCACCGCCGCGCGTCTGCACCAGTTGTTTCCAGCAGTGCTTTGCCGAACCATCGCTGATGCAGGCCCGGCCGTTTTCACTGTTGTGCGAACTGTTGCGCTATCCGACCAGCCGCCGGAGTGGGCTGGCGAGTTATGCGCCAGGCTAAATGGAAACGTGAAACGTAGGACGTAAAACGTAGCGTTGGGTCGTTATTGATTTTATGCTTTACGACCCGGAGGATTGTATGCCTAAAGAACAGCGTGCTAGTGATTGCGTGCCGGTTATTGTGATTGGCGCCGGGATTGCGGGATTGTCGGCGGCGCTGCACCTGGCTGAGCGTGGCCTGTCGCCCCTTGTTCTGGAAGCCGATCCACACTATTGCGGGGGACGTGTGGCCGGAGGTGATGTGATCGAACTGGATGGCTGGCGCTTTCGGGATGAGCACGCTGTGCACGGGATATGGTCGTCTTACCGGAACCTCCAGGCAATGCTTACCCGTCACATGATCCGCCCGGTGTTTGTCCCCGCCCAGGAGGAGAGTTGGATCTATAAGCGGGGTGGGTGGGTAAGAGAGGCTCCGTCCGGCAGCGTGATCCGGCATAGCTGGTTCGAACCACCGTTCCATTACCTGGCCTTGTTTCTGCGCCCGCGCTTTCTTGGCATGTTGGGTTTGCGCGACTGGCTGTCGCTGCCGTTGGTGTGGTACGGTTTGCTTTTGGCCATCAGCATAGACCCGTTGCGCGAGGGGCAGCCGATGGAAGGGATGTGGCTCAGTGATTTGGTCAAGCACTGGTCGCCCGCTTTGCGCGCTTTTTTCATCGGCCTGGCCCGTAATGGGTTGTCGGCCCATCCTGAAGAGATTCCGTTGTCTGGTTTTATCGCTTTCCTGCGCTTTTACACGTTGATGCGACGGGATGCGTGGGCGTTTTCCTATATGCCGGCCGACGGCGGCACCAGCCTGGTCGAACCATTGCTTGGCAAGCTGCGAGAAATGGGTGGTGAGGTTAGAATGGGTGCCCGTGTGACGCGCCTGGTGAAAGAGGCGGACAAATGGCGTGTGCACTGGGAAAAGAATGCTGACCGTGGGGCCATCATAGCCCAACATGTTGTTCTGGCGACCGACGCGCCCAATGCAGCGGCGATCCTAAACGCTAGCCTCGATGTGGTCGTTGATGATCTCTATTGGCCTCGAGGTATGACCACGGCGGTGGTGCGGGTCTGGTTCGACCGGGAGCCAAGACCGGGACCGGAAGCGGGCATTTTTAGTGGTGATTTTATTTTGGATAATTTTTTCTGGTTGCACCGTCTTCAAGATCAATATACTGAATGGCACCAGGCTACCGGGGGAAGTGTTATCGAGGTCCATATCTACGGCCCGCCGGAATTGCTGGAGGAACCCGACACTGTCCTTTTGGCACGAGCCATCGCCGATGTGCAGAGCGCTTTCCCAGAACTGCGGAGCCACTTGGCCCACCAGATGCTCCGCCGCAACGATCCCACACACACGCTCTTTGGCCTGGGGCAAGCCGAACGTCACCTGGGAATCGAAACACCCTGGCCGGGTCTGTTTTGCTGCGGCGATTGGGTGCGACATCCTACCCCCGCCTTTTTTCTAGAACGGGCTTGCGTCACCGGCATCGAGGCAGCAAACCGTGTGCTCGAATCGTGCGGTCTGGAGGTGTGGCCTCTCTTGGACTATGCGCCGCCCGAGCCTTTGGTTGGGTTCATTGAGCGGCTGATGGTGGGGATTCGGCGTGTATTGCTTGGACTCAGAATGTGATCTCTCTTTGCTCTCCGAGTCTCAGACTGGTTCTATGGAAAGTTTGGACCGAAACCAGGTGATCAGTATTCCCCCCAGGATCAAGGTGACGAGCAGGATGGCGGTGTAAAAGGCGCGAATGGCGTTGGAGGGTGAGGTGCCGATGGGGTCCAGTGGATGTTGGATAAAGCCCAGGCGTGGCAGCATGCTCATCACCAGCCCAGACAAGATCACAAACACGAGCGATGAGAAACGTGTGTGGTCTACCAGATGAGCGGCTGCGATACAGATCACACTTGCACCGGCTACACCAAAAGTGAAACGGGTGCGAGGTTCAAACCAGGCGATGGCTATCCCCCAGGTCACGTAGGTGGTGATCATGCTGAAAAGCGTGTGTGCCAGCCAGATGGCTGCCGCTCCCCAGACGAGCGCCTTTCCCCAGGCTGTCCAATTCTCTTGACCTCGAAATAACGCAACCAGGTTGACCGGCAGGGCAATGGTAAATATCAGCATCGCTGTCCGCACCAGCGCGCCATGAAGATAAACCAGTTTCACAGCTTGGCCCAGGGTTTGCTCGGCGGGCGCAAGCCAAAGGAGCAGCGCCAGGAGCATAGATAATCCGGCGAACGTGGGCCATATCCAACGGTGTGTGGTATTGGTCATTTTTGCCTTGTGTTTATGGTTGTGGGGTAGGGGGGGGGGGCACATAGCCCTCCTCTGCCTGGGGTGGCAGTGGAGAAAGGGCCAGGTCGTAATATGCCTCGATCACTTGGCGTACTAGTGGCGCGGCTATCGTCGAGCCTTCCCCCACGTTCTCGATAATGGCGGCGATGGCGATCTCGGGATTGTCAGCGGGAGCGTAGGCGGCGAACCACGAGTGGGGTGGCGTGTCCTCCCCGCCGACCTCTGCCGTGCCGGTCTTGCCAGCGACGGGAATGCCTAATCCATAATAGCGACGGGTCGCGGTGCCGATGCCTCGGGTCGTTACCCCCAGCAGGGCATCCTGAATGATGGACAACTGCTCTGGGCTGATCGGCAGTGTGCCGACGGCTTGGGGTTGGGTGATCTGCTCGGGGATCGCGTCTCCGGCGGGGGCGATGCGCTCGACGATGTAGGGACGGTAGAGCGTGCCGCCGTTGGCGACCGCCGCCATCATGCGCGCTACTTGGATTGGCGTCACGTTCAGGTTGCCCTGCCCGATGGTCAAGTTGACGGTATCGCCCACCCACCAAGCTTCGCCGCGAGCGTTGACCTTCCAATCAGGATCGGGCATCAGTCCCCCTTGTTCGATCACGCTCTCTAGGCCGGTCGGTTCCCCGAATCCGAATCCCTGTCCCATACTGGGCAGCGCGCCCGAGTCGATCCCGTCCAAGGTCTGACCTACGGCGTAAAACACGACGTTACAGGAGGCTGTCAGGCCATCTTTGAGGCTGATGTCGCCGTGTCCTTCTTCTTTCCAGCACTCTTTGCGAGACGCTGGCCCCAATCCTTCCCAGTAACCGGCGCAGTGAAAGAATGTTTGGTCAGGGTCCATTTCCGCATCTTTTAGTGCGGAAGCCAGAGTGACGATCTTAAAAACTGATCCCAAGGGATAAGTGCCCTGGGTCGCGCGGTTAAAGAGCGGACGGCGGGGGTCGGCTAGGATTTGCGAGCGTCCCACTGCCCCAGATGGCCCGATAAAGACATTGGGGTCAAAACCGGGGCCGCTGGCCAATGCCCGCACTGCCCCGGTGTGTACGTCGAGCACGACGATAGCCCCCTTGCGGCCACCCAGGATTTGCTGCACCTGTCTCTGAAAGCCCCGGTCAAAGGTGGTATAGATGGGGCGGCTGGGTGATGCCGGGCGCTCTGCCACTGTAGAGATCGCCTCTCCCGCCGGTGTGATGATGGAGAGTGTCCCCCCGTGCTGCCCGGCCAGAATATCCTCGCCCCACGCTTCGAGCCCAGAGATACCCACCCATTCGTCTCCCCGGTAGCCACGGGCATGGTAGGCTTTTAATTGCTCGGCTGGCACAGGCGAGACCCAACCGACGACGTGGGGTGCGGCTCCGGTTTCTGAGGAATGGGGATAGGTGCGCCCTTCTTTTTCCTCTCGGTAGATGCCGGGAATGGAGGCGAGCAAATCGTTGTAATCTACGCTGGTCTCGGCCGGGATGTCGGCGATGGGGATCTTCCAATCGGCGGGGGCGGCCACGTATCGGCCCCGTATCTCATCTGGGAGCAGCCCGGTGATCGTTGATAGCGTGCTCAAGAGCAATTCTTCGCTCTCGCTCTCGATCTCACCAGGGATGACGCCGATGGTGACGATGGTGCCCGTGGTTGCCAAGCCCAAGCCAGCTCGGTCGTAGATGTTAGCGCGGGCGGGAATGATGTATGACATCCGAAAGTATTGTCCGCCTGCCAGTTGCGGCCAGATCAATCCCTCGTCCCAGTCGATCAGCCATTGCTCGCCGTGCAAGCTGAGCGACATCATCGCATCGCTGGTCACTGTGCCGACCAGCGCCGTATCAAACACCAACTGGAAAGATACGTAGGCTTGACTGTCCTCTTGCAGGGCAGATTGCAGGCGCGTGGTGACGGTGAGCGCGGTGGCCGTAGAGAGAGCGTTCTGGTATCGAGCGGCAAAGCTCTCGACGTCGATGGCAGCCTGGCTGGGTGGAGAGAGGAGGGTGTACATTATTGCATAGTCGCTTGCTTGCCAGGCGTTCAGAAAAGTGGCGGCTGTTGCGTCGGGGGAGGGGGGCAGCGGTGTGGGCGTGAGGGTGGGGGGCAAGGTGACGGGAACGGATGTGTGGCTGATGGGCGTAGCGGTTGCTGGATTGCTGCAACTGACCAGCAGAAATACCATCAGGATTGCAAACGCAAATTGTAGTTTTGGCGATTCAAGATTTGTCATTTGTCATTCAAGATACTGGCATAAACTGGGCAATGGTGATGGGTATGGGTTTGGCAGGCGGCAGGAACGTCGTGGGGCGACTTGATCCCCAGCGTGTAAAGGCAACGAACGAGATGGCAGAGGGGGAGTCCCACTACGTTGGCATAGCAGCCTTGCAGTGTGGCAACCGGACGAAATCCAGGGTGTTGAATGGCATAGGCGCCGGCTTTGTCCATCGGATCGCCACTGGCGACGTAGGCGGCGATTTCGGCATCGGTGTAGGCACGCATCATCAGTTGAGTTTTGGCTACGGTGGTCAAGACACGGTCGGTGGCAGGTTCCAGCAGCGTAACGGCGCTGTACACGTCGTGGGTTGGTTGCTCGCGCAGTCGACGCAGCATCATGGTTGCCTCGGCTGCGTCACGGGGTTTACCCAGTAATTCGTTATCTAGCGCGACGACGGTGTCGCAGGCAATGATAATGCCGATTGACTGGACGTCTATCTCAGAGCAAGCAGCGCGGGCTTTGGCCTGGCTCAGGCGGGTGACCAATTTGAATGGTGCTTCGTTTACCTGGGGAATCTCGACTATGTCGGGTGAGGTTACCTGAAAGGGCATGCTGAGCAGCGTCAACAACTCGCGGCGGCGGGGAGATTGGGATGCTAACAGTAGATGGATTCTGTTCGTAGCCATAATGGTCGTTATTGTAGCATACGTAGCGCAGTTGTAAAGGGCAGTGGGGGCTGATCAGTGCATAACTTTTAACCGACGCAGTGCCGCCAGCAAAGACTGTGGCGTGATCTTTGTTTTGTACATCAAGCCCTGGATGTGGTCGTCGATGCGTGTGTGTTCCTGTGTGCTTACGTCTTTGGCTGTCAGCACGATGACGGGAATATCAGCCGTTTCAGGGTCGGCACGTAGTTTTTCCAACACTGCAAAGCCGCTCAGACCCGGCATCATCAAATCGAGAAAGATTGCGTCAGGGCGTTCTCTTTGCGCCATAGCCAGTGCTTGATCGCCGCCGTATGCTAAAAGTGATGTGCATCGCTCAACGGGCAGCATTGCTTGCAGCATGGCGATGATTTCGGGATCATCGTCCACGAGCAGCACCCGGACTTTTTGTGTGAGTCGGCTTATTGAGGCGAATAAATCGCCTTTATGTACCGGTTTGGTCAGATAATCTATGGCTCCCAGATCAGTTTCTAACTCGGCATTCTCCGGTGCTGATGTGATCAGTACGGGGATGTCCTTTGTCTTTTCGCCTGATTTGAGGGCGTATAGAACCTCTCGACTATTCTGATTGGAAAGTATCATGTCCAAGGTAATCAAGGTTGGTCTCAGTTTTTGGGCTTGTTCCAGTGCGCCTGTGCCGGTGTAATGTTGGGTAGATGTGTATCCTTCCTGCTGCAGGTATAGCGCCAAGAGGTTGCTGAACTGGCGATCATTCTCGATCACTAGCGCTGTCTTGTCGCGTGAAAAAGGTTCGGTTTTGTCTGATAATGTTGTTTCATCTATGGGGGTCGCAAGTGGCGGGCCAGCGAGTGGAAGTAAAAAGTTGAACGTTGTGCCTTGTTCATATTCACTTTCTGCCCAGATACGCCCGCCGTGCATTTCGATTAGTCGCTTGCTGATGGTCAATCCAAGTCCGGTTCCCGAACTCTCCCGGGCAGACGAGCCGTCTGCTTGGCGAAATTCTTCAAAGATGATATCCAAGTCCTCTGGCTTGATGCCAATGCCGTTATCAACTAGGGAAAAGATCATTGTATCTGGGGCGATCAAGTGACAAGAGATGGTAATATGCCCTTCTTTGGGAGTGAACTTGTTGGCATTGCTGAGCAGATTGAGCAGTACTTGCTTGATTCGGAAGCGATCGGCGATCAGTGGTGGCATATCGTTGGCTATGTTTGCGTCGAGTACTTGGGATTTTTTTGCGATCAAGGGAGAGATCGTCATTTGTACTTCTACTAATAGCTCGGCCATATCGAACTCTATGGGTTCCAGAGTCACATGTCCGGCCTCGATCTTGGAAAGGTCGAGGATGTCGTTGATCAGGGTCAGGAGGTGTCGTCCACTGGAGTAAATGTCTTGTACGAATTCTTTTTGGTCAAGGGGCATCTCGCCCATCAGGCCATCAATGAGCACTTCAGAAAAGCCAATGATCGAGTTTAGGGGGGTACGTAGTTCGTGACTCATATTGGCGAGGAATTGGCTCTTGAGCCGGTCGAGTTCTTGCAAGCGGACATTTGCCTGCTCTAGTGCCTCTGCGCGATCTTGCAATTCGACCCTGGCGGTCTCTACCTCTTCGAACAAGCGAGCGCGTTCTACAAGCAGTGCCAGGTTATTGGCCAGCGTGTTCAGTAGTTGCTGGTCGTTCTCGGTAAAGGCATGGGGGCGGGAACTTTCAATGTTGAGAATGCCGATGGCGTGCGGGCCGGTAGACAGAGGGACACATAATTCTGAGCGGGTACTGGGTACGACCTCAACATAGTCGGAATCCAGGTGTACATCTGACACAAGAATAGGTTCGTTGCATTGTGTGACTCGTCCGACAATTCCTTCGTCTCGACCAAATTTGAGGTTTTCGAGTGCGTTCGACGGATACCCAGAACTGGCTTGCACGTATAACGAATTGCTTTCTGGGTCTTGGAGCAGGATGCTCACATGAACGTCTTCTAACTCGGTAGCCAAGGCCACCGCTGCGGCTTGCAGAGTCTCCTCTATGCGCACCCCAGAAGCGGCGGCCAGGCCCACGTCGTGGAGCAGCCTGAGTTCGCGCACCCGGCGCTGGGTTTCTTCGAACAGTCGCGCGTGGTCTATGGCGATGGCTGCTTGGTGAACCAATGTTTGGCCTGTTGCGATTTCACCATCAGAAAAGCGACGAGACCCCAGGCTTTCCCATACCTGAGCAAAGCCCAGAGTGCGGTCACCGGCTATCATTGGCAAGAGCAGAGTGGTCTGTGCTCCCCGAGATTTTAGTCGGGTTTGCTCATCGGGATTGGTCTTGGGTGTATCTGCCTGAATCTGCAAGGGATAACGTTGCTTTAGGCATTCTGTTGTAGTCGGAAGGTTAGTTAACGACTGGGTCTGACCTACAGCGGAGCGTCGTTCTTCCCTAGTAGCCTCGTTGGTCACATAGCTGGCGATGACGGTGATCGACTGGGTTGCCTTGTCCCAACTGTAGATTTCGACGCTGGTGCTGTGCAAAATTTCGCACAAACTGCGGGCTACGTAGGGCAGTATCTGGCTGGCGTTGAGGGTAGACGAGAGTGCTGTTGTAACGCTGCGGAGCAAGGATGCCTCGCGCAATTGTATCTGGGTCTGTTCGTACAAGCGGGTACTCTCCAGGGTTTGAGCGACCTGGTAAGCAAAAGCGAGGGCCAGACGGCTAGCTTCTTTGTCGTACATATTGAGGGTATGGGAATCTACCGCCAGCACACCCACGACTCGATCCTTAAAAATCATTGGCGTACCCATCCACGATTGTGATAGGCTCGACTCTTGGCCAGGAGACCAATCCGGCTCGTCACGCATATCTGGAATGATGACCGGCTTTTGTTCTTGCACGACTCGCTGCATCAAGGGGAGTTCTTTCAAGGCGAATCGTCTCGAGGGGGTATGTCTCTCACCACGGGAGGCGATGGTCCAACAATGTTCTTCTCGAATTAGGTTGATCGAGGCCCCATCATAGGGCACCACCCGCTGGAGTTCGACCAGGACGCGGTCTGGCATTTGATCGAGTCGTGGCATCGAACTCAGGGCCTCAATGGTATCGAGTAGGGTTTGGGCTATCTCACGTTCGCGCACGGTATTGTTTAAGCGTTGGGTATCCTGAGAGGAGCGTGATGCTACATCCAATAGTGCTGGGTCCTCTTGTTGGTGCTTGGTGGGATTTTGTTTGATCTCTTTGGTCAACCCGCGCAGTCGCTCGATTGCGGCACTGACCCACGTCTGTTTTGGTTTGGGCATTAGATATTAGTCTTTTTGTGAATCTAGATATTGTCTGCCTGATCCGGTAAAGCACCGGTGCCAATTGGTTTGGTGATATAGCCATCATAGCGGACTGTCATTGCTTTTTCCCGTTCATCCTCCATCACGTGGGCCACGAGTGCCACAATGGGGATGTGCGCTGTCTCTGGCTGCGATTTTAGAGTCCGAGTAGCATCATATCCGCTTACTTTGGGTAATTGCATATCCATCAGGATGAGGTCTGAAAGCTGGCAAGTAGCGCTCGATTGCTTCCTCTCCGTTCATCGCAATTAGGAGATGATATCCGTGGGGACATAGGACAGCCATCACCAGTTTGCAGTTCAGATTACTATCTTGGACGATAAGGATGGTTTCGTTGGCCATGTAATTGTTCCCCAAGACAATTATAGGATTTTTGACGTTATGGTCAAGGATGCAAAAAGGGGCAGATAGGTTCTGCCCCAGTAGTAAATTGTTTAACATTGAGGATTGTGACGACTCGGTCAGCGTTGAGGAGATTGTCTATTTCAATTGTCTGGATTTATGGGGCCAGCATTGGGGAGTGAAAAGGAGAATGCCGTGCCATGTCCATACTCGCTTTCAAGCCAGATGCGTCCTCCGTGCATCTCGACCAGCCGTCTGCTGATGTTCAACCCCAATCCAGTGCCATTAACTTTGGCCGATGCATCACCTGCCTGGCAGAATTTCTCAAAGATGACTTTTTGATCCTCGGGTTTGATTCCCACGCCGGTATCGGTCACGGAGAAGATTGTTGTGGATGGGTTGGTTTGATGGCAGGAGAGGGTGATGGTTCCTTTGTTGGGGGTGAACTTGTTGGCATTGCTGAGCAGATTGAGCAGTACTTGTTTGATGCGAAAACGGTCGGCGGTGAGTGGGGGCAGACCATTGATCGGCTCTATGACCAGTGTTTGCGACTTTTTCTCGATCATTGGTGCGATTGTCGCTTGTACATCCGCCAATAGCTCGCCTGTTTTAAAAGCCACTGGTTCCAACGTCATATGCCCGGCCTCGATTTTGGAGAGGTCGAGGATGTCATTGATCAGGGCCATCAGATGTTCTCCACTGGTGAGGATGTCTTGCACACATTTCTCCTGCTTGACAGGCATTTCGCCGATCATTCCCTTGAGCAGTACGTCAGAGAGACCAATGATAGAGTTGAGGGGGGTGCGGAGTTCGTGACTCATATTGGCGAGAAATTGATCCTTGAGCCGGTCGAGTTCTTGCAAGCGGGCGTTTGCGTCTTCCAGCGCCTCAGCTCGTTGTTGCAACTCGGCTCTGGCTATCGCAACTTCGGTGAACAAGCGAACGCGTTCTACAAGCACGGCTAGGTTGCTGGACAACGTGCTTAACAACCGCAAGTCGTCGTTCGTAAAGGCGTCGAGTCGAGGGCTCGCGACATTGAGGACTCCAATGATGAATGGGCCGGTGGCCAAAGGGACGCAGAGTTCAGATCTGATATCGGTGTTCATTTCATAATAACGGGGCTCTAGTCGTACATCGGGTACGATGAGAGGTTTGCCATGCTGTGCTACCCAACCACTGATCCCCTCGTCCAGACTGAGACTTAGGTTATGAACTTCCTCGATAGGATAGCCAACGCTGGCTTCTATACGCAACGTATTATTTTTAGAGTCTATCAGCATGATTGCAACGCGCGTGTCTCGCAGCGCGGAAGCCAGGGCCTCAGCTGCAGCTTGTAGTGCATCTTCCAGACGTATCCCGGAAGCAGTCGCCAAACTCACGTTATGGAGCAACTGAAGTTCGTTCACTTGACGTTGAGTCTCTGAGAATAAGCGGGCGTGATCCAGTGCGATGGCTGCTTGGTGGGTCAGTGTTTGGCCCGTTGCGGTTTCTCCTTGGGTAAAGCGGCGAGGTGCTTGACTTTCCCATACCACGGCCAGGCCCATTGTATTGCCGTGGGCCGCCATTGGCAACAGCAGTGCAGCCTGCGCGTCGTGGGCTCTTAAATTAGCTTGATCGTGTGGACCTATCTCAGAATCGTCTATTCGTATCTGTTTGGGCCTGCTTTTGTCAAGAACCTCTGCCGCGGCGGGAAAATTGGTCAGTGGGTAAGTCTGATCTATATTCGAGTAAAATGCTTCTCCGATAAAGTCCGAAGACCCATAATCAGCAATGATGGTGATGGTGTTTTGTTCTGTATCTGGCTTGTAGATTTCGACACTAGTGCTGTTCAATGCCTCGCACAAGCTACGAGCTACGTAGGGCAGCATTTGGTTCATATCAAGGGTGGACGAGAGAGCTGCTGTGACGTTGTGGAGCAGGAGAGTCTCGCGCAAGTGTGCGTGAGTTTGTTCGTACAAGCGCGAGTTGTCAATTGCCAGGGCCACTTGGTGAGAAAAAGCAAAAGCCAAACGCGCTGCATCCTGATTGTACGCGTCTGGATAATGAGAACCTATCAGCATCACGCCGATGACTCTGTTTTTGGAGATCAATGGCACGCCCAGCCAAGAGCGTACGAGTTCCTTTGGTGTTTTGTTCAAGTTTGAGGATGGCACTACATTCTCAATGTGAGGCGGCGATTCTGATGTGTGATGCCCATTGGGGAAAATGACGGGACCGCGTTGATCTACAATCTGCTGTACCAGTGGTAGTTTTTCTAGGGCGAGCCCTTGCAAAAAAGGGTGATCCAAGCCGCGAGAGGCAACGGGCCAGGCGGTGGGCGAACCATTACTGCGTGTTCCATTGTTAGGAATATTGGCGGTATGCAACAAACTGACCGAAGCTGCGTCGTATGGTATCACTTGCTGGAGGCCATCCAGGACACGCTCCAGCAATTTGTCGAGTTGGAGCGTCATGCTCAGGGCCTGGGCGACTGTGTTGAGGGCTGTCAACTCTTTGTTGCGGCGTTGCAAAAACTGTTCAACCTGTTTTCGTTCAGTGATATCGCGTACAATAGATAGGAAGAGTTTGTCATCACGTTCCGTCAGTGGTGCAAGGGTTACTTCGATGGGAATCTGGGTGCCATTACGGTGCAAAGCCAAGGTCTCAAAGGCTGCGTCGGGAGCTACATTAGATGACGAGTCGATTTGACGTGGCGGTCGTAGATGTGTGCCTTTGGCTTCCAGATCGGATGTTTTCATCGACAATAATTCTTTGCGGGTGTAGCCCAATAGTTGGCAGGTGCGATGATTAACGTCAACGATCTTTTCGTTTCCGTCTTCTAAAAGAATGGCATCGTTTGCTTGCTCGAACAGTGTTTTGTAGCGCGCTTTACTTTCCCGAAGTGCTGATTCTACTCGTTTGCGTTCGGCAATTTCTTGTTCCAGTTCTTTGGCATAATCTACCAGACTGCTCTGTAATTCGAGCACCCGCATAGCGCTCTGCAAGCGGGCGCGCAACTCGTCTGGATCGATGGGCTTGGTTAGATAGTCATCGGCTCCTGCCTGTAGCCCTTCGATGAGGTTCTCTTTGCTTTTCTTTTTTCCTGTCAGAAGGATGATATAGGTTGGCTTGGAATCAAACGTTTCACGGAATTTGCGACAGACCTCGACTCCGTTCATCTCGGGCATTATCCAATCCAAGATAACCAATTGGGGTGCGGTCTTTTGTGACAGGGCTTGCCATGCTTCTTGGCCATCGCAAGTAGTGGTGACGTCGTGCCCCAATTCGATCAATGTCTCTTGAAGCCAATAGCGGTGAGTTTGACTGTCGTCGGCAATCAATATCTTCATCTGACGTTTTCCTTTGCCATTAGGTGATTGGTTTGGCAGCAGAGTATTCTGTGTGAGCGTGGTTTAGGTATATAGGTATATGGCTTGTTCATAGCTTGATGAACAAGCAAAGCTTGTTTATACACTATAGCGCAGAAACCGTTTTTTAGTGTTTCATTTGTGTTACAGGAACGTTTCTAGGGGAATGGAGTGGCATTTTGTGTTGTCAGACTAGTGCAGAGTTGGGCGTAAATATCCCCAAATACCAAACTTTGACGCCCAACTGCTCAAGTGTTTCGCGGTAGATTAGCATCATAATAGGTAGTTTGCGTTGATAGTCGGCAATTCTGAACTGTAGGTTTATTTACGCCGCGAAACACTAGGATTTGCTTACACGCTTTCTGGTATCGTGACGACTGACAGAAATAGTCCCAGTTTGCTAATTGCGTCGGAGAACTGCTGGTAGCTCACGGGCTTGGTCATGTACACGTTGCAGCCGAGACTATAGCATCGAGATACTTCGCGATCATCGTCTGTAGTGGTTAGGATGATTACGGGAATTCGTTTGGTCCTTTTGTCTGCCTTGATGCGTTTGAGTACCTGGTACCCGTCAAGCACCGGCATATTCAGATCCAAGAGCACTAGCAGAGACGAAGGACATTCGTCGCTGAACAGATAATCAATCGCTTGCTGACCATCACTGACGTGAACGATTTGGTTCGTAATGTTTGAACGGTGCAGGTTCTTTTCAATCAAACGGGCATGGCCTGGATCGTCTTCTACCAGGAGAATGATGACTTGTTCTACTTTAGACATTGTGATTTCCTTTCATTTCGAGGGGATAATTCGGAATCGTAAATATAAATGTTGTTCCTATGCCGAGTTCAGATTCGCACCAAATGCGTCCGCTATGGCGGCGAATCAAGGTTTGGACATAGGCCAATCCCATACCTTTTCCTGGAACGTTTAACTTTCCAACCCGGCGAAAGGGCGCAAACACTTTGTACATATCGTCCTTGGCAATTCCGCGCCCATTGTCGCGGATACGGAATGTTGTCCCGTCGTGATTGCTTTCGGCGGTGATTTCAATCTCTCCAGGACGATCAGGGACAAGATAGAGCACAGCATTGGTCAAGAGATTGTCGATAATTTGTTTCATTGAGGTTCGATCGGCAACCACCTTGGGTAACGAGTTTGTTGTCACTTTGATACGATGCTCTGCTATCTGGAGAGATAGGACCTGTAAGGTTTTCTGAACGAGAGATTCCATATTGACTGGTTCTAGTTCTAGTTCGCGGTGGCCCAAGCGAGATAGTTCTGAAAGGGCGTTGGTCAAGTGATTCAGGTGGCTCACAGAAGAGTCTATAAAATCCAATGCCTCTGGGATGTCTGCTTGAAAAATAGTTATAGTTTGACGTTGCGTTTCATTCAAATGGGGAAAGGCCGTGTTCAACATGGATATTACTTGTCCAAAGGTGAGGCGAAGTTCGGCTGAAAATCCCTGAAGATTGACCAATGGAGTTCGCAGGTTGTGAGAAGCAACGTAGGTAAATCTGCCCAGTTCCTCGTTGCGTGTTTCTAATTCAAAGGTGCGCTGTTGTAGTTTGTCAACTAGTCGAGCGTTTTCAATGGCGATGGCTGCCGAGGCTGACAATGGCTCTAGTAATTCCAAGTCTGTTGTATCAAAGCGATTTATTGTTTTATCTGTCACTTGAAGCACGCCAATTGCATTTTGTTTGATCTTGAGCGGGACGCTGAGGATGGAGCGGGTCATCAATCCGGTTTCCTGGTCTACGTTTCGGGAGTGGCGTATATCCTCTTGTGTGTTGCCTACGATTAGGCTTTTGCCATGATGGGCTACCCAACCTGCGATTCCTTCTCCTGGGGCCAGACGCCAGCCCCGTACTATTTCACTTTGGGGGCCTGCGGCTTGTCGGCATACTAATTCTTTGGTATTTGGATCAGTCAACCACACAGAACATGCGACCACGTTCATCAGATGGCGGACTTGTTCTAGAATGATGGCAAGCACTTGGTCCAGGTCGAGGGTAGCGTTGAGTGTCTGGCTTGCTCGGTTGAGCATGGCCAGTGCGCTGTTGCGTTGGAGTAATGCCTCCTCTGCCCGATGGCGTGCGGTGACTTGTCGTTTTCCCAGATCGCAGAGTTGGCCAACTCCGGTGCCAATCAATACGATAAGAATAGCGCCTGGCACTCCTTGGCTAAGTATATTCCAGTCTGCCCAGCCGACTAGGGCTACAAGCGATATGTTCAGAGGAAAAACCAGCAGGCCAGAGAGTAATCCTGCTCGACCCCCAAAAAACAGCCCCATCATACTAACTGGCAATACGGCCAGCGCGACAGTCATTGCCCCTATCAGGTTGTAAAGGGGGATAAACACCAGCAGGTATGTGATCCAGACTACCACAGCAAATATTTTTTGTTTCATTTAGGCTTTTCCAGTTGTTAAATCCTCCCAAAATTTGCAGTGGAGAATCTCATAAATCGCACGCGAGTTACAGAATAAACAAAAGCTCAAGGAATTCCGTCATAATATGCTTTTCAAGGTGTTGTTGACTGCATCACAAAATCTGTTTGGGAGATTTATTTCTCTGGAATTCCCTTACTCATTGTCACTTTGCGGTAAGGTAAACCAAAAGGTGCTCCCGGCACCCACTTTGCTCTCGACCCCAACTTGACCGTCAAGTTTTTTCACGATGCGCCGCGCGATGGATAATCCCAGACCATGTCCTTTGGCTCGAGTGCGGTCGATCCTGGTAAAAGGCGTAAATAGCCGCTCTTGTTCCTCTGGGGTGAGGCCGGCGCCGTTGTCGCGTACCCAAAAATGCACTGGTTGGTTGGGGTCTTCTGGAGCAGTCGCGCCCAACTCGATGTGTGGTGGTTGTCCTCCGTATTTGATGGCGTTGCTGAGATAGTTGACCCATACCTCTTCCAGCCAAGGGTCGTAGCCTCTTGCCAGCGGCCATTTTTCGGGCACGCTGATTTGAGCCTGATGTTCTTCGATCAAATAGCCCAGACGTTCTTGAACGGCAGCCACGATGCTGGTCATATCTAGTAGTTTTAGTTCTATGTTGAGCTCGTCTACTTTGCGCACGCTTGCCAGTAGAAGCAGTTCGTCGATGATATTGCTCATCTTTTTCCCACTCCGGGCGATTGTCTGGAGATATCCGCGCAAATCTTTGTCTGGCAGTGTGTCGTAATCGGCGGCCAACACTTGGGCAAATCCGACGATGTGGGCCAATGGCCCTTTGAGGTCGTGGGCCACGGTGTGGGCAAAGGCGTCCAGTTCCTCGTTGCGAGCTTCCAACTCGGCAGTATATTGACGCAGCGATTCTTCAGCCTGCTGTTTTTCTTCCATTAGACGCTGTTGTTGGAGCACCCGTTCAATTACAGCAGGTAGTAAATCGAGATATCCACCATCTACGTCCTTGACAATGTAATCGCTTGCCCCTAGTTTCATAGCTTCTACAGCAATTTGCTCGCTGCCCGTGCCGGTGACCATAATCGTGGGCGGCAGTGGGCCTTGAGAAGCCAAGATACGAATCACTTCCAGCCCATTGTGAATGGGCATCGCTTGATCTGTTGCGATCACATCATAGAAACCCACATGATACATTTCCAGACCTTCCTCGCCGTTTCGGGCGATATCTACCATATAACCTGCTCGTCGCAGTTTTTTTTGAAAGAGACGAGCCAAGCCGGGATCATCTTCCATGTACAGTATGTGGATGGGTTTGCTTTCGAGCATAACGTTTACTCCTCGTGTGGTACGGTGACTATGGAGAGGAACAATCCAACTTTGTGGATCACGTCGGAAAACTGTTCATAGTCTACGGGTTTGGTCAAATAGGCGTTACATCCCAGGTCGTAGCATCGGGTGATCTCGCTGTGGTCGTCTGTAGTGGTCAAGACGATCACCGGAATGCGCTTGGTGTATTCATTTGCCTTTATGCGTTCAAGTACCTGATATCCGTCCAGCACCGGCATATTTAGGTCCAGCAGTATCAGTATTGGAGAAGCGGCATCGTCATGTGCGAATTCGCCTTTGCTGAGTAAATAATCCATCGCTTGTTGACCGTTGCTGACGTGGATGATGTTGTTTGAAATGTTGGATCGCTGTAAATTTTTTTGTATCAAACGGGCGTGGCCTGGATCATCTTCTACCAGGAGAATCGTGACTTGGTGTAGGTTAGCCATGCTTGTCTCCTTCTTGGTGATGGTTGGGGATGGTAAAGGCAAATGTTGTACCTACTCCCACTTTGGATTCATACCAGATGCGTCCTTCGTGCTGGCGGATCAAGGCTCGAACATAAGCCAGCCCCATACCTTCTCCCGGGACGTCCTGTCTGCCAGCACGACGAAATGGAGTAAATATTTTGTCCATGTCTTTTTCTGCGATTCCGTGTCCATTGTCCCGGATATAGAAAATAGTCTCATCGTCGTTGTGTTCGGAGGTGATCTCGATTTCGGCAGGACGATCAGGGCTGAGGTATTTGACAGCATTGTCCAGGATATTGCCGATGATTTGCTCCATCGAAGTCTGGTCGGCGATGACCTCGTTTAATGAGCCTACAGTTACTTTTCCATTGTGCGCCGCAATCTGATGGGCCATAGTTTGTAGAGCCGATTCGACAATGGCATTCACGTCAACCGGCTCCGGCTCGAGTTCGCGGCGGCCCAAGCGGGACAGTTTTAAGAGAGCGTTGATAAAACGATCCATACGAGTCACGGCCGAGTCTATGAAATCCAGCGCTTCTGGGGCATCTTGCTGGAGAGCACAAGTAAGGGTTTGTCTTTGTTTCTCATCTAGATGATGTAGCACTGGTTTCAGCACGGATTGAATTTCGTCCAAGGTCATGTCAAGTTCGGAAGCAAAACCCCGTAGATTGACCAATGGAGTTCGCAGATCGTGAGATACGATGTAGGCAAATCTTTTGATCTCTTTGTTGGCATGTTCAACCTCGGAGGTGTACCGTTGCAATTGTTCCTCTACTTGTTTGCGCTCGGCCAATTCATTTTGAACAGCCTTATATAGTCGCGCGTTCTCGATGGCCACAGCGGTCTGATCGGCCAGTGTTTCCATAGCCATCACGTCGGTCTCGTTAAAGGCGTTGAACTCGTCGCTTTGTAGATCGATCACGGCGATGACAGTGTGCCCACTTTTGATAGGTACCGCAAGTTCCGACTTTGTTTTTTCCCCCGCTCTGCGGATAAAATAAGGGTTTTTGCGGACGTCACCACTGATCTGGGTTTTGCCGGTCTTGGCAGCTTGTCCGATCATCCCTTCCCCAACAGCGGTGGAGAAATCATCTGGAAACAAGTCTGCATAGCCACCTGTAACGGACTGCAATGTCAAGCGCTCGGTCTCTTGGTCGAGCAGCATCAATAGCACGCCATAATAATCAAAGGTGTCGCGTACGGCGTTTACGACTTCGGAAAGCAATGCTTCCAGGTCGAGCTTGGCACTTACACGATGGCCAACCTGATAGATCAGTGCAGCTTGAGCCGCTCTTCGCTGTGCTTCTTCCTCTGCCTGTTTGCGTTCTTGTAGGATCATTGCTCCTTTTAATGCACTGCTGAGTTGCCCGAGCAGCACCTCGTAAACTGACCCTTCTTGAGCCCCTGCTCCAAAAACGACGAATCCGATCTGATCCTCGTGGAAAAAAAGCGGTTCAATTATTTGGCTGTAGCGCTTTTCGCGTTGTAGAATCTCGCTTGGTACGAGTTGATGGGTAGGAAAACGACGCCCACCAACCTTTAACTCGATGCGCCCCTTTTCATCGTAAGCCATGATCAACCTAGACCATTTTGGGGGCATCTCTTTCCCTTCGTACAAAGAGAGATAGCAACTTGGGATACCTAGTCGTGGCAGTTCTCCCGCTATTTCGTCCATCAGTTCTGTAATATCAAATGTGGTGATTAATGATTCGCCAATCTCAAGTAGCGTTTCAGCTTGTTGTTTCGCTTGCAACATCTGGTGTGTCTGTGCGTGTCGTGCGACTTCGCTAATTATCACCCGTGCTTGTTGCAAGAGATCCTCTGTCCGAGACAGTACATCATTATTGCTTGCAAGATAGGGCAGCGCGTATCTGCGTAGTGCCGATAGTACTTTATGCCATACGGTCACGTCGCCGTCTGCTGCCACTACCTGACGCAGAATCTTGTCTAGTGTAGACAAAAAGCTTGGTGCCTCATTTCGTTCTGTATGTTTCAGCTCGGCAGAAAGAGAGTCTAATAGTTGGTTTGTCCATTCAAGGATGATATGGTTGGGAGAGGTATCCTTGCTGGAATAGGAGATGATCACTTGAGCTATTTCGGCTGAGATGTCTTGCCGTTGTGTAGCAAGGGCAACCTCGAGCGTTTCACTAGCCCTTATCACTGGTCCAGCTGAAGCATACGTTGTCGCTGGAGATAAACAGCCGCACGATTGGCGCACTATTAACTGGGTAGGAACGGTTATTTGTTCGGTTGTTTTTGTATCGGTCAACAGTATTTCGACTGCCCGTTTTCCTAGCTCGTATATTGGTTGCCGCACCGTAGTCAAGGATGGGGTGACTGCTGACGCTTCTTCAGCGTCGTCGAAACCCACCAAGGCGATATCGTAAGGCACCCGTATGCCTCGCTCTTGCAATGCATTTAGAGCACCGAGAGCCATTGTATCATCAGATGCCACTATGGCGTCAAAGTTTGTCTTTCGTTCGTCGAGCAGGAGGCGGATTGCTTCCACACCTGAAGATGGTGCAAAGTCGCCTGGGGTCACAAGATCAGGATCGAGTGGTAGATCGTATTTGGTTAAGGTGTCGGTATATGCTTGGTATCTTTGGTCTGCATCCTCGTTCTTTTCAGGACCGCGGATAAAGGCGATGCGGCGGTGTTTGTGGGTCTCAATGAGATGGACAATCGCATTGCACATCCCATTATAGTTGTTTGCCAACACACTAGGGATGCCGTCCATTGCCAATGCAATGCTGACCATCGACACGGGGCGGTAGCGATTGCAAAAACTAGCAAGGTTTTCTGAAGGTACAAAGCTGCCTAGCGAGCTGCTGATTATTAGGCCGTCAATAATTTCGCTAGTCACTAGATCATAAATCACGTTGCGTTGAGCACTAAACTCGTCGTAGGGCGAATAGTGCAGCATCCCGCCTAGGAAACAGATCAGGTTGGCGTCATATTCGCGAGTCGCGTCATTGATCCCAGCCCATATAGCAGACTCGTATCCTCCTATGCCTGCGATGTCGTGAATCAGCAAGCCGATGGTCGGGCGCGAGTTCTCTATCGTTTGTCTCGTGTGATTATGATTCTTGTGCATACGGATTTCTTTTGGTCAATCGGTATCCATCACTGATCGTGTTCTTCTTTGAGATGGTTAGAGATAGTAAAAGAGAACGTTGTTCCTGCCTCTAGCTTGGATTCACACCAAATACGCCCCTTATGCCGGCGAACTAGGGCTTGTACGTAGGATAGCCCCATGCCTTCTCCCTGAACATCCTGTTTGCCTGCGCGTTGGAATGGTGTGAATACTTTGTTCACATCCGCATCCGAGATACCACATCCATTGTCTTGGATGTGGAAAATGGTTTCGTCGTCGTCACCTTTGGCAGTGATCTCGATTTGGGCAGGACGGTCAGGGCAGAGATATTTGACGGCGTTATCCAGGATGTTGCCCAAGATTTGCTCCATTGAAGTATGATCGGCAATGATCGTGGGCAATGATCCCACGGTCACTTTTCCGTTGTGCGCCGCAATCTGATGGGCCAGGGTCTGTAGGGTCGTCTCGACGATATGGTTTACGTCAACTGGCTCTAGCTTGAGTTCACGACGGCCAAGGCGGGATAGTTTGAGGAGGGCATTGATGAAATGTTCCATACGGGTCACAGCCGAGTCTATGAATTCCAGTGATTCTGGCGCGTCTTGTTGGAGAGCATACGTGATCATTTGTGTTTGTTTCTCATCCAGGTGAGGTAACGCGGTTTCCATCACGGACTGGATGTCATTCAGGGCGATGTTGAGTTCGGCGGCAAAGCCTTTCATATTGACCAATGGTGCCCGCAAGTCGTGGGATACAATGTAGGCAAATCTCTTTACTTCCTCGTTGGCTCGGGCCATCTCGGCGGCGTATCGTTGTAATTGTTCCTCTGCCTGTTTTCGCTCGGTAATGTCTCGGGTGATACCGATTGTACCAGCAACTTGTCCGTCTTTATCTATGAGGGGTACCTTGGTGGTTGAAACCCAGCGAGTATGTTGGTTCAATGTTTGGATTTTTTCGACTTTATCGATCAGTGGTTGACTAGTCTTTACGATTTCTTGTTCATCCATATAGGATTCTTGAGCATGTTCCTCTGCTAAAAAGTCGGAATTGGTTTTTCCTACCACTTGTTCGGGATCGTCGACTCCCAATATTTGAGCTTGTGCTTTGTTGATTCGCATAAAGCGGGAATCTACATCTTTAAAGTAAATGGCATCTGGCGTGTTGTCCATAAGAGCGTGTAACAGGTCGCGCTCATAAGCAAGTGCTCTCTCCACTCGCCAACGCTCGGTCAGTTCTTGCTGCATTGCTTCATACAGTTGTGCATTTTCCAATGCTACAGCTATCTGGTTCGCCAATGTCATTGCTATGTTGAGTTGTTCAGGTGTATAGTGGCGCTCTTCCCACGTTTCCAGCTCGATTACACCAATGCTCTGACCTTTGACCGCCAAGGGGATTAGGGCCAGTGTTGCAGTTTTGTCCTTTTGCCCATAGGCTAGTTCCGCCAGATCAGTGTTGGGGTCGCTGACCTGTACCACCATCGGTTCCAGTGTTTTCATAACGCGGGCAGCAGTTGGATAGCCTGACAAGTTGCACGAATCCCCGGCTTTTTCCCAATGTTCGGCCCCATCTCGAGCCCAAAAGTTTGCTAGAACTGTTAGTGTGCCGGCCTGGGGGTCAAGTAAGGAGAAAGAACACTTGGTGGCCTTTATGACCTTTGCCAATTGGTAAACGCCAATCTCGGCAATCTCCCGGGCTTGCAAGGGGGCGCTGGCAAGACGGTGACTGGCGTTAAAGAGCATAGTCTGTTCCCAAAACCGTTGTTGGGTTTCTTCGTACAATCGTGCGTTTTCCATCGCAACCGCTGTTTGGTTCGCCAGTGTTGTTGCCATATTGAGTTGTTCTGACGTGTAGTAACGTTCTTCGGCTGTCTCTAATTCGATAATGCCAACGGTTTGACCTTTGATTGCTACAGGGACGAGTGCCAGTGTTGCCGCCTGGTATTCTCGCATATGGGCTACTTTTATTGGATCAGAGGCAGTGTCACTGGCTTGGACCACCAGAGGGTGCTGTGTTTTTATCACACGCACAGCGCTTGGATAATCTGACAAGCGGAATAGGGTATCGCTCTCTTTCCAGTATTTGATCCCACTCTCGATCCAAAAAGCAGCTAGGGCTTTTAGGCTATCCCTCTGCGGGCTGAGTGTGGAAAAAGTGCATACTGTGGTTTCCATTACCTCGGCCAACTGGCGGACAGCGATCTCGGCGATCTCTTTGGCTTGCAAAGGTGCACTGGCAAGATGCTGACTGGCACTAAAGAGCATTGTTTGTTCACGAAGCCGCTGTTGGGTCTCTTTGTACAAACGAGCATTTTCAATAGTCCTGGCGATTTGGTCGGCCAGTGTCTCCATTAATATCACATCGGTCTCGTCGAAAGCATTCAAGTCGTTGCTTTGGAGATCGAGTACGCCAACGACATTTTTTCCGCTCTTGATGGGGGCTGCAAGTTCTGATCGTGTTGTTTCGTCTGCTTTGCGCACAAAGTGAGGGTCTTGGCTGACGTCACCGCTAATCTGGGTTTCTCCGGTCGCTGCTGCGTATCCAATCATTCCTTCACCAATGATGAGGGAAAGATCGGCTGAAAAAACATTCATATATTCACCAGCAATGGATTGTAGTACTAGTTGATCATGCCCTTCTAGTAGAAACATCATCACACTGTAATAATCAAAGGCTTCATGCACACTGGTTACGATTCTGGGCAGCAGGGCCTCTAGTTCCAACTCGCCGCTCACTCGCTGTCCCACTTCATAGACTAGGGTTGCGTGAGCTGCTCGTCGCTGTGCCTCTTCCTCTGCCCGCTTGCGCTCGACGATTTCATGTTGGGCTTGTTCATACAATTGGGCATTGTGAATGGCAATCGCTGCTTGACTGGCGATAGAGGTTAGCAATTCGCGGTCGTGTTCACTGTAAAGGTAGGCGGTAGTGTAACTCTGGATAGCCATGACACCCAACACCCGGTCACCGATGATCAATGGTACGCCCATCCAAGAGAGAGCGATTTCTCCTACTGGTTCTATCCCTTTTTCTTGGAACCAGTCGAATAGATTTTCATGTACGAGCACACTCGTGCGGTTGCGAATGATGTATCCGGCGGTGCCCTGGTCTGCGGAAATAGTGGTGATGTGCTCGTCCTGTGCCGATTCGCTGACGTCTAGGGCAAAGTGGATTTCGTGTTTCTCGGAATCGTAGAGGCCGATGTAAAAGTTGGTGGTGTCTAGCAGACGGGAAACACCTCGATACATCTCGTCCAACACCTGTTCTACGCTTAGGCGGGCGGTGAGTACTTGAGCAAGTTCATTCAAGACCGCCAATTCTCGCACAAGTTTTTCTGTTTCAGCCAGCGAGATCTTTGCTTCTTCGAACATGTGGGCATTTTGGAGGGCAATGGCTACTTGAATAGAAATAGCTGTCAGCAGATCTTGGTCGTGTTTGTCGTAAAGGTGGGAAACACTGTAGCTTTGAACCGCTATTATTCCTAGTACTTGATCGCTAGTTATCAATGGTACTCCCAAGAAAGAGAGCGCATGTTCTCCTATTGCTTTTATGCCTCTCTCTTTTTGCCATTCCAGGGTGTCTTTTTCAAGGAGTACACTGGTGCGGTTGCGAAGGATGTATCCGGCGAAACCTTGATCTGCTGGAATGACACTGATTCGTTCGTCCAGTTCCGAATCGGTTACGACAAAGGCAAAGTTGATCTCGTGTTTTACCGGGTCGTAGAGGCCGATATAAAAGCTGGTAGTATCTACGAGGCGAGATGCCTGTCTGTATGCTTCGTTGAGTACTTGTTTCACACCGAGTTGAGCGGTGAGAGCTTGTCCTAGTTCATTCAATATCACCAATTCCTCGGCGTGAATGTGAGCATCTTTGAACAAGCGAGCGTTTTCGATAGCTGCGCCAGTTTGATCAGCTAGGGATTGATGAAGGGCTATATCGGCTTGATCGAATGCAAATGGTTGATCGCTTTGTACGTCTAGGACGCCAATGACATGCCCCTTGGCCCTAATGGGTAGGCACAATTCACAGCGCGTGTCTGGCAACTCTGGTATTGGAAGGTAATGAGGATCGTTTAGGGTATCATAAGCTAGTACAGGCTGTTCTGTCCGCACAGTTTGGATGGTCAGACCATCGCCATGTACTAAATTTAGTCTTGTGATGCTGTAATTAGGCCGAGTGTCAGAGTCGCCGACTGTACTCTGACTTTGAATGACCAATTGATTTCCTTCGACCAGCATAATGCCAACATAGTAATAGCCAAATCGAGCTTTGGTGATGTCTACAATCTGACAGAGTACGGCATCTAGGTCGAGCACGGAGGTGATCGTTTGGCCCACTTCGTTGATGACTTCCATGCCCTGTGCCCGGCGGCGAGCTTCTTCCAGCAACCGCAGATTATCCAAAGCGGGGGCCACTTGGGCGGCGATGGTGGAAAAGAGGGCCATATCTTGTTCGCTGTAGAGATTTTCGTGTTCATAACTCTGGATTCCCATAGCGCCGACGGCTTTATCGGCAGCGATGAGAGGGACACCCAGCCAGGACTTGGCTGTTGGACCAAGAGACTTGATTCCCTGCGACTTGTGGAAACTGAGAACTTGGTTGCTAGATTGAAAGAGAAGATGTTGACGGTTGCGGATGATATAGCCTGTAAGACCGTTCTCAATGCTATAGCTCTGGGCGGTGGGCTGAAGTTGGTCCAGTTCGACGGAAAAGGCAATGGTCCACTCGCTACCGCCTTCCTCGTAGGTAGCGATGTAAAAGTTGGTTGTGTCAAAGAGTTGACTAACTTGTTGATGCACTGTCCTTAACAGATCAGCCATATCTTGAGCAGAGGATGCGGCTTGACCAATCTCATTGACGATGGCCAATTCGGTGATACGACGTTCTCGTTCTTGGAGAAAGCGGGCGTTCTCAATGGCGATGGCTGCCGAGCTGGCTAACGCCTCCAAAAGCTGCCTATCGGCCAAGCTAAAGGCATCTACATCCCCACTCTCAGCGTTCATTGCACCGAGAACCTGACTACCTACTACGAGGGGGACACACAGTTCAGAGTGGGACTTGAATCCACCACTTACATAGCGAGGGTCTTGGCTGACATCTGGCAGATAGATCGCCTTCTTGGAGCGAATACTAGAAGCGATGATACCTTGCTCGCTGTCTAGGGGGAGTGGGGGAATATCTGTGACTTGGTCTCTGATCGTATGCGCCCAACGAACCAGCGTCCTCTGTTGCTTGTCCACTAACCATATTCCACAGATTGGGACATGGAGCACCAGTTGGGCTGCATCAATTACTAATCGTGTGATCTCTTCCGTGCTCTCGGAAAGTACTAGCTTTTGCCCGAGGGCATGAATAACGGACAACTGGGCAGCTACCAATTCAAGTTCTTTGGTGCGTTCTTCTACCCTTTGCTCCCATTTTTCGGTCAATTCTCGCAGTGGATTGAAAAGTTGCCGAACGATGACTCCGTAACCAAGGATGACTATGCTAATGGTGGTCGTGATGGACATCATTGGGAAGGGACGATTGGACAGTCCTCCGAAGGCAAAACCGACCAGCATAACGAGTACGCTCATGGCCATATATGGCTCGCCGGTCCGGTGACGTTCTTGCCAGAAAAGGGCTAGAGACCAGAGCATGTACAAGATGGGGAGTGTGGCTAGTATGATCCCCAAGGCACTGATGTCGTGGAAAGTCACGCCATTGTGCAGGTGGGGATTGAAAATGATCTGGTGGCGGAATAGAGGGACAAGAAGGATGGTTACCACTGCTAACCCGATCGTTGCGGTCAGGTTGGCTTGACGGATGCGATTGACTGCATCCGTCGGGTCACTGACGTAGCGGACGGTGAATAGTAGCAGGAGAGGGCCCATCAGGGCAAAGATCGCAGTGGTCAGTTCGAGCAGGGCTGCCGGGTTGCCTATTTGCAGCGATAGAGCTATCCGCAATAGTAGGCACGAGATGGCCCAAGCTGCTTCTGCCAAGAGAAAGAGGGCAAAGAGGCGGTTGAGCGCGCGCCTCATTTCGGCTCCTAGTACCGTCAGTGCCAACGCCGTAGCGATCACTGTAGAGATAGCGTATGCGGCAAGATCCAACCAGAAAAACGGTGGCATAGGTTATTTATCCTCCCGTGCAAGGGTAGCGAGAATGTAGACGTTGATCCCTTGTTCTATTTTATCTCCTCACTATTCGGAAGCCAGGGCTGTTCAGTTCTAGTTTTCCAAGGCTCTAGCCCTCGCACTTGTCCTGAACCCTGTACCTGTCGGTCCAGGACAGGTGCTGCCAAGTACAGGGTCCCCGAGGGCGATTTTGGGTAGAAAATCACCCAAAATTCGATGTTTTGTTGCATGGACCGCCCCCGGGACGGTGGCTGTGAGCGTTCTGTATTGAGAGATCGTTAGAACTGAACAGCCCTGATTCGGAAGCAGTTTGATTCTAGTTTACTATAATTTGAAATCATCATGTTCAGGGTTGCATTTGCGTTACAGCATCGTTTCGGATCTAGGTAACAGGTGGCCTTTTTGACTCTGACAATCATTCCTGTATCATTACCAGCGTCCCTAGTTCAGCCCACTCGAACAAGGCCGCAGCTTCATTCAGGCCAATGACGATACAACCATAAGAGACCGGGCGACCCAGGTAACCCTCCCACAACCGACTGCCGTTTGAGAGGGTTGGCAGTCCATGGAATCCATTGGTAAAGTCTGGCCCGGTGCGATAAATGCCCATAAAGTGGGGCATCCACAGGTCCCAACTGGAAGCATAAGCTTGTTCTTCTTTGCTTAGTATCTGGAACACGCCCGGGATGGTGGGTGAAGAGTCAATGCCGGTCGAAGTGACAAAGTCATAAACCAACGCGTTCCCCTCGTAAGCGTAGAGACGTTGCTCTGAAATGTTCACTACGATGCGCCGGTCTGTGATGGTTGAAAGCGGAAAGAGCACGTCTACTGATGGGATCACGATTTGTTGTCCCGGCCACAGCTCGCCGGGTTCGATTCCTGGATTCGCCTCGGCCAATCGCCAGACGGGAAACCCGTGAGTGTGTGCTACCAGCATTAGTGTGTCGCCTGGCTGCACGGTGTAAATGTGCGATTGGTGTGTCAGTGCGACGGTTGTCTGGTGCTGTCCAGTCTCGATCGCAGCCTGCACCGCGGATACTGTCTTGTTCACGTGGATTGCAACATCATCGGTCAACTGGCTGCCCAAGTCCTCCAGGTAGGCGCGGACGTTTTCCTCTTGTACTGTGATTATTAACCGCGCACTATCTTTGTCTGACTCGTTTGGCTCGATGGGTACGACAGGTTGTGCCACCAGCCAATTGGCTACCACGCTAGGTTCCACTGGCCACGTGGCACCAAAGTTGGTCAATGGATCGTCGGCGACGAGTGTAAAGGGGAGTGCCAGCAATGCTTGAGCTTGCGCTTGAGCCGGTACTGTGTCGTTGATGACTGGCTCTACGGGGCGAGTCAGCAGTTCCATCACGATTCCCTCTTTGCTGACACCAATAGTATCCGGGAGTACGGCGACGATTGCCTCGATATCAAGTTCTTGCCCCATCTGGCCCGGTACAGGCGTGATGCCATCGGGTTGGATGATGAGATTGGCGTTTACGGGCGGCACTGCCATCTCGGTGTTCAGCGCCCGGAGTGCCTCGGTGGCTTGTGCTGGGTTGGGGAGCACGAGGATAGGGGGGATGGGCCATCCGGTGGAGAATGCTTGCAGTTGAGCGATGTGCTGTTGGATGGCTGTTCCCTCGCGGCCCACCTGGTAGGCCAGACGGGCGGTTGCTAGCAGGTCGGGGCGAATCCCAATGTCAGCCCAGGAACGATTCCAGATTCGTTCTCCATCGCGTAGCGTGAGCGGCAACGCGGTTGGATCGGGGAACTTGGATGAGAGGGTGTCCGCAGCCTCATTCACGGTTTGTCCACCCAAGTCCACGCCATAAACATTGACACCGGGGTAGATTTGGCCGGCATAGCGTTGGCTAAAAGCTCCGCTCGCGAACACTATTCCACTGACGCCAACACACAGGAATGCGATTGTCATGAGACTGGCAATTGGAACCCATAAGGTAAGGCGATTTTGATTCATGGTACTGTTTTTTTTGTCCATCAGTTATCTAGCTTGTTTTTGCTGATTTCACAGGCCCTTTTACCACCTTACAATACCACAACCATTTGAACTGGTCAAATCTGGCGCACTGTCTCAACCTGGTGTATAATGCAGTCGAACTGACGTTCTATCACACGGTTTGCAAAACATTCCACAGGAGAGCGATATGTCCAAATTACAACTTGTGTCTGATTTTCAACCCACTGGCGATCAACCAGGAGCTATCGCTGCGTTGGTGCAAGGGCTTGAACAAGGGCACAAACACCAGATTCTGCTGGGGGCCACTGGTACGGGCAAGACATACGTCGTATCGCAGGTGATCGAACAGGTGCAAAAACCGACCTTGGTCTTGGTGCATAACAAAACGCTCGCTGCTCAACTCTACGCCGAGTTCTGCGAGTTCTTTCCTCACAATGCTGTCGAGTACTTTGTTTCTTACTATGATTATTACCAGCCAGAAGCCTACGTCCCCCGGCACGATCTCTACATCGAAAAGGATGCCGACATCAACGAGGAGATTGATCGCCTCCGTCTGGCTGCCACAACGGCTCTTTTCTCCCGTCGTGACGTAATTATTGTCGCCTCGGTCTCTTGCATTTATTCCATTGGTGATCCTCAGGAATGGGGCAAGGTGATGGTCGAACTGGCCAAGGGAGAACAACATCGGCGCGAGACGCTCTTGCGTCATCTGGTCCATATCCGTTACGAGCGGAATGATTTGGAGCTAAAGCGCGGAGCCTTCCGCGTTCGAGGTGACACATTGGAGATTACGCCCGCTTATGCCGAGACCACCTATCGTATCGGGTTTTGGGGAGACGAGATTGAGCGCATCACAGAGATCGACTCGCTCACCGGCGAAGTATTGACCGACATGGAGAACCTGCAAATCTTTCCTGCCAAGCACTTTGTCACTCCTGAGGAAAAGCGAGAGCAGGCCCTGGCCGATATTGAGGCCGAGTTGGAAACGCGGCTGGCTGAACTAAAAGCGCAGGGAAATCTCTTGGAAGCCCAACGGCTGGAACAGCGTACCCAGTACGACATTGAGATGATCCGCGAAATCGGCTATTGCTCTGGTATAGAGAACTATTCCCGTCACTTGCAACAACGTCCGGCTGGTTCGTCTCCCTGGTCGTTGTTAGACTATTATCCAGCCGATTATCTGCTCGTTATGGACGAGTCACACATGAGTGTTCCCCAGGTCAGAGGGATGTATGCCGGTGACCGCAGCCGTAAGAATGTGTTGGTCGATTACGGGTTTCGTTTGCCCTCGGCGCTGGATAACCGTCCGCTCAACTTTGAAGAATTTGAGGCACGCGTGAATCAAGTCATCTATACCTCTGCTACTCCTGGCCCGTACGAAATGGAAAAGGGCCAGCAGGTAGTACAACAGATCATCCGTCCTACCGGTGTTGTGGACCCTCAGATCATCGTCAAACCGGTGCAGGGGCAAGTGGACGATTTGGTCGGGCAGATCAACGAGCGGGTGGGGCGGGGCGAGCGCGTGCTAGTGACCACGCTCACTAAGCGTATGTCTGAAGATCTATCCGGCTATATGCGTGAACTGGGCATCAAGGTACATTATCTCCACAGCGAAGTCCAAACACTGGAACGGGTAGAGATTCTGCGAGACTTGAGGTTGGGAGTTTATGATGTGATAGTGGGCATCAACCTGCTGCGAGAGGGGTTGGACCTGCCAGAGGTGAGTCTGGTGGCGATCCTGGATGCAGATAAGGAAGGCTTTTTGCGGTCGGGGACTGCGCTCATTCAGACTACCGGCCGAGCGGCGCGCCACGTTGAGGGTACCGTCATCATGTATGCCGATCGGATCACGGATTCGATGGATCGGGCCATCAAGGAGACGGATCGACGGCGCAGGATTCAGGTCAAGTACAACGAGGAGCACGGTATTGTGCCTGCTTCCATCATCAAAGAGGTGCGTGATCTAACCGATCGACTGCGCCGCCAAGCCGCCCCTGATCAAGAGCCTGGCCTGACATTGCCACAATTGCCCAAGGACGAACTTGCCCGCCTGATTCGTGACCTGGAAGGGCAGATGAAGACCGCTGCGCAGAACCTAGAGTTTGAAAAGGCTGCTCTTTTGCGAGATCAGATCTTTGAACTGCGTATGGCACTGTCAGACAAAGAGGATGCCGAATTGCCCGCGTGGGAAAAGGAACGTCGGCGAGCGCGATTGGGTCTTGAGGAATCGACCTAATCTTGTCAGTTTGTTAGGTCGTATTCTTCACGCACTTGGTCGGATAACTCGCGTGTTAACCTCATCACCCGTTCGGCTATGGGTACGGAGAGTGTACCCGTGCCACAGGCTGGGGTGATGAAGGAGCGTGGCAGTAACTCTCGCCGATCAAATCCTTTTTGTTCAAAGAGAATCAACGCTTGATCTAGTGCCTCCCAAGCTCCATCCAGCGTAATAGTCTCTGCTTCTACACCTGTGTTGGGAACCAATCCCCAAGCTAACATTCCGCCCCGTGTCAAAAAGCCTCGTAGTTCATCAGGATAGAGCGCCATGTATTCGGTGTATCCGTAAGCGTCAAAAGCTAGGATATCCACCGATGTCTCTAGCAACATACTCCAATCGGTATTGGCACAACAGTGGGTACACGTCCATCCTTTTAAGCCAGAGAAAATTTCTTCCAGTGCCGTGGTGACTTGCTCGCGGGAGATGCTGGCAAAAGCGCTGCCAAACACTGACAGAAATGGTTCGTCAATAGAGATGATGGTGCGCGGATAGAGTGTGCGCAATTGTGCTTCCTGCCACTGAGCCTGGCGCAGCACGTTTTTGATGATTGCGTCGCTCATCATGTCGTCGTAGAGCGTGGGGCGGAGACCTTGGTCGGTCACTTGCAGGCCAAAGCTGATTGGCCCGGTCACCTGTCCTTTGACTGCCCAAGCCTGTTCCAGTGGGCCGCGTTTCAACAGCCCGTGCAGACCCCCAGCATACTCGGAGCTGGCGGCAAAGCGAGCAGGATCTTCTTCCAAGAAAGCGGCGTAAAAGACTTCGGCTCGTTCCAGCCATCCATCACCTAGTTGGACAAAGATGCGTTCGTCCTCAATGCGCGCGCCGGGCAAGTGCTCGGTGAATTGAGCATACATATTTTCTTGGAAAACGCGGCGTGGAAGTTGGGGCCAGTAAGGGACATCTGGAAATGTTTCCAGTACAAAGTCTACTGCCGCACTGCTATCGGTGTGTGGTGTGCTGCCGATGCCGGTAGCTCGGCAATTGGGGTTGTTTTGTGTCATTTTGTGCTCCTCAGATCTAGTTGCTATTTTACCAACTCTGGTTGGCGTTTACCAATCCAGTACGTCTATTAACGTTCCGGTGTGATCTCGCAGATAGGCGACGCCTTCTTCGCTGCTCCAAATCGCCTTTTCGCTTCCCCAGTAGAGTTCGACATCCGTATCTGTACCATCTTGGGTCCACACGCGGATGACGGTTTCGCCGCGCAGGATGAAATCATCAGGGAACTGGTAGGTGTCCAGGCGCTCATTGTTAAGCGTCCAATCAGTCATGTCTTGGTCGTCCGGCCCTGGATTTTCAATGATGACGAATTCTTTTTTCAGGTCTCTACCGGAATTATTGCTTTCCTCAGTTCTTGCTGGGCTGCGCTCTACACTGGCGATATATGGGCCAGAAAGAGTCTCCGATGACGTGGGTGTGTCCGTTGGTGTTGGCTTGGGTGGGGTGGTCATTGATATCGTCGGTGATGCGACTAGCGTCGGAGTCGGCGTAGGAGTGTTTATAGATGGTTGTGAGGGTGTGACTTGGCTGTCGGTTGCTGTTGGTAATGGGGAATCAAATTCGCTTGCGGTTGGAGTGCGATAGACTGCGCGTGTGGGCCTGGGAGTTAGAAGGGATGGGGCTATGCTGCTCCACGCATACGATGATAACGAGCAGCATGAGCAGATTGTACAAGCAATAAAGAAAAAGATTACTTGAAGCGTGAGCCAGGAAATGGATAGTCCGCCACCAACGGGGAGTACAATTTGCTCTGACCCAAGTTGACGTAAGGAGAAAATAATGCCTCTGTTGCGGGTGCCGTGCTTGCGCATAGTTTTTCTTTTCTTGTCCCTATTCAGATGATGACCACTCTAAAGAGTGTATCACCGTTCCTGCCTTATTCCGCAGATAAGCCGTGTCGTTCTGTCCCCAGACTCCATTGTCTCGGCCCCAATACAAGTCAGTCCCTGTACTAATCCCGCTCTTGGTCCACAAGGTAATCGCTTGCCCGGCGCGCAAGGTATAACCAGCAAGAAAGAGATAGGTATGATCGTTCTCATCACTGAGCGTCCAGTTGGTCATCTCCTGGTCACCGAGACCTTGATTTTCAATCAAGACGTATTCATTTTCCAAACCAGGCCCTGCTTCCACGTGAATGATGCGCAGATGTGAGGGGAGTGATGTGGGTGTGGGAGTTTTGGTAGGGGTAGGTGTACTCGTGCTTGTACTTGTTGATGTAGTTTCCGAGGGAGTCCTGGTTGTTGTGGGGGTGTTTGTTGATGATGGCGGCTTGGGTGTTGGTCTGGGTGTGCGAGTTAGAGTTGGCGTACCTATTGACGTTGGGGCCGGTGTTGGCGTGGCCAAAGGTGATTGTGGAATTATCGTTGGTGTGACCAAAGGCGACTGGGAGGTGTTGGTAGGCGTTGCTTCGGGCGAAGCAGAAGCATCTTTGCTTATAGGTGAATTGGTTGGTGCCAGAGTTGGGGTGTGTGATGGATCGGGATGATCGGTAGGAGTAAGGGAGATGCCGGCCTGCGTTGGCTTGGGTGTGAGAAGGGATACCATACTGGCGAGATGTGGGCTGGCATTGCCCCAGGCGTATGACGAGATCGAACAACAGGCACAGACCAAGCAGTACACAAACAAGATGATGGCCTCAAGTTCAAGCAATGAAATGCGCCTGCTTCCGGTTGGAAGGGCGCTTTGTTTGTCAGAGCCAGATCGGCGCAGACGGGAGGTGGTGTCTCTACGAATCTGTTTTGTCATTTGTGGAGGGATGCTCTTGTTGACTAGTTAGCTTGTCAGCAGCATCAAGAGAGAGACCTAGTGCCTTGAAGGCGATCTCGGCAATTCCTTCTGGTAGTTCGGGCAGCAATCGGGCAATTTCAGATTCAATCGTCGAGGCGATTCCCTCTCGTTCCTCTGGTGTGAACTTTTCGCTGCCCTCTAGTGCTTTTAGTGCGCCATGTTTTACTTGTTTTGCTTTTTCAGTTTTCTCCCCGTCCTTGGGGTTGGGATCAGACATACGCCTCCTTCAAACAAATGGATATTGGATTCCCTCAACAGGATTTTGCATCCGAATTGTACACCGATATGCCAAACGGAGCAAGATATCACATTTGTTCAAAGCAGAGCGGTTTGGCAGCGTTAGCATCAACCCAACCAGTCCTGTCTACGATCACGGCACCGTGGTCACCCTGCCGGTCACCGCCAACCCTGACTCTGAGTTTGTTGGGTGGAGTGGTGATGTGATCAGCACGGTCACGCTGACGATGAACGCTGACAATGTCATTACCAATGGGCAACCCTAACTCTTTGAACATGGTTGCCGGATAGGCATTTCGGTTGCGCCGCCCAGATAGTTCTGGTTATATGATTATTAGTGCGCTGGTCAAACCTAATGCTAGTTCTTGTGATTACTGTATCCTGTGGTAAACTATGCCACCAGACAAAATTGCAAACTGTGCAGTAGAGCGAGTTTACTATTCCCATTTTACTCAAGAGGCGGGTAGCAATTTTGCTCTACCTAGAGGATAATTGCACAGGTCGAAACCGCCTATTGGAGGAATTAGATCAGGTGGATGCCAACATCTCACAGTTCAAACAACAGGCCGCCGAACGCGCGGTGGAATTCGCTGAATCAGGAATGGTGATGGGGTTGGGCCACGGTAGCACCACGATCTTTGCCTTACGCCGCATCGCCGAGCTACTCGACACCGGAAAACTTGAAAACATCGTCGGTGTGCCGTGCTCGCTGCACGTCCGAGACCAAGCGCAAAAGCTGGGCATACCGTTATCCACGCTGGACGAGCATCCAGTTATCGACCTGACCATTGACGGTGCCGACGAGGTAGACCCTCACCTAAACCTGATCAAGGGTGGCGGCGGCGCGCTCCTGCGCGAAAAAATCGTTGCTCAGGCCAGTCGTCGCGAGATCATTGTGGTGGACGAATCCAAACTCTCGCCCGCTCTGGGTACGCACTGGGCAGTACCAGTCGAGATCATTCCCTTTGGACAACGCCCACAAGAGGAATATCTCAAGTCACTTGGTGCGCGTCCGGTCTTGCGCCAGGGCAGTGATGGCACTCTATTCCAAACCGATCAGGGTAACCTGATCCTGGATTGCGATTTCGGGCCAATCTCGGAACCGGTCCAGCTTGCGACGCAGTTGAACCAACGCGCAGGCATCGTTGAACACGGCTTGTTTCTTGGGTTAGCAACGGACGTAATCATCGCCAGCGAGCGGGGAATTCGCCATCTGAAGCGTGATTAGAACGAAAAGGCATCCAAATCAAACCCTTCTTCCAGCAACAACCAATCCAGGCCATCGACTAATTCTTCAATCCGCGCAATCAGACTCGAATCCGGCGAGGATGTTGCACGCAACACTCTTTCCATCTGGGTGACCATATCTGGCGGAACCTTTGCACAACGCTCCGACGCGGTTTTCAACAATCGCTTTTCGCCAGGATTCGGCAGGCGGTTCAACGCAAACAGCACGTCAAAATAGCTCGCTAGTAACGCTGCCACCCGGTGGTTGACACTCACCAGATCATCTCGCTTGATCGCCTTTTCAATTTGATGCAGATAGGATGGAATCACTCTTCGCAGTACAGGGTAGTTCTTGGCAATAATCGCCTGCCGGAGAGGTTCAGGGTATGGAACCTCTCTCTTTTCTTTGAGTCTGTGCAACCACCCACTCTTGTCATAGAGAATCATCGAGTTGCGAATGGTGTGCCAGAAACAAGTCGAATACCCCACGATGGCCTGGTGTTCCACCAGAACGCGGTCGAGTTGTCCCTCGATCCAAGATGTATCCCAATAGATGACGTCCACTTCAATACCGGTTTCCGCGTCGTACCACTCGTCGCCCAAGTCCCAGAATTGCAGGTTCAAGTCCGACCGCGTTGCTCCCAATTGCTCTACAATGGCGGCTCGGTCGCTCAACGGAATCGTCGCCGTAGTGTAGACGTACAGGTCAATGTCCGAGTCCTTGTCAACTACACCAGTTGATTGCGAACCTGCCAGCGCGACAGCTTGAACGTTTGGAAATACATTAAACAGTTCAGCAATCTTGCGAGCTAGGCCCAAATGTGGAGAGGTTTGATTATTCAAAGTCATAATCCTTTCAGTATCGTTACACCACAGGCAACGTAAATCGAAATTTTGATCCCTTGCCCGGCACACTCTCCACACTAATTTCGCCTCCGTGCGCTTCCACGAGATGTTTGGCTATCGCCAATCCCAATCCAGTTCTACCACCGTTCCGTGTACGGGCCTTGTTCCCTCGCCAGAAGCGCTCAAAGACGTAGGGCAAGTGTTCAGGAGGAATACCGGCCCCTGTGTCGGCTACCATCACTGTCACCACACCCTCACCCGGCTCTGCCGACAGAGTCACACATCCCCCCTCCGGCGTATGGCGCAGCGCGTTGGTCAATAGATTGCCCAGCACTTGGGAGATGCGCCGCCGGTCGGCCAAAACCTTGGGCAGTTCAACCGGCAGATCGAGCGCCAGGGTCACATCCCGGTCGGATGCCTGGGGGCCGAAATTGACATGAGCATCTCGTAACAAGTCGCCTACGTCCATTGGCTGCTTTTCCAGCGTCAACTGGCCCGCCTCGGTCAGCGCCAACAGCCGCAAATCCTCCACCAGGTGGGTCAACAATTCCACCTCTTCCAGAACCGGCTCCAGGTGCTCGGAGGTGTTGGGGTACACGCCGTCCAGCACGCCTTCCAGCTTGCCGCGAATCACGCTGAGGGGCGTGCGCAACTCGTGCGCCACATCGGCGGTCAGGTTACGGCGTAATTCATCGGCGCGGGCCAATTCCTCTGCCATTCGATTAAAGGCGGCGGCCAATTCTCCCATCTCTCCCGGGTAGTGATCGGGCACGCGGACATCGAGGTGACCAGCTGCCACAGATCGAGTTGCAGCCGTCAAGTTTGACAGGGGACGGCCCATACCACGCGAGAGAAACAAACCCACGAGCAACGTAAATCCCACAACAGCCAATCCAGTGAACAAAAAGTTCCGCAGAATACGCGTGGCTATAGATGGGAAAGGTTCCAGCTCCTCCAAACTGCTGAATGGAGGGATAATCAAGAAACCGACCTGTTGGCCATCCATAATGATGGGAGTAGCCAAATCCAGTTCCCAGCGATTCAGCGTCTGACCCAGTCGCTCACTATAGCTGGTAGAGACAATCGTACCATCTACCGCAGCCAAGATGTACTCCACCTGCCAGTCCTGATCCCAAGGCTCCCAGCCAGTTCCAGAAGGATAATTCGCGATCAGGTCATCAACTCCCTCCCAACTGGACTGTTCATTATAGTAATTGACCAAACGGTCGGCCCAGAGGTGCGTCAGAGCTGGAGGATTGTCACGCATAAAGGATCCCAGTCTGTACACAGCCGTGCGAGCAGCCAGAGACATGCCGCTGCCGACCAAAAGTGTGGTCAAGGTGAAAGCAATAGTCAATCGCCAAACGAATCGGGGATGGGGTCTTTTTGTATTCATAATCAGTTCATATGTGTTCGACAGTAAACGACAACTTGCTTACAACCTATCATGCCCCACTCAACTTGTATCCCACACCATAGACCGTGAGGACGTAACGCGGTTCGTGAGGATCGACCTCGATCTTGCGCCTCAAATTCTTGATGTGTGAGTCGATGGCCCGGTCGTAACCAGCATAGGCCACGTCGTAAACAAAGTCCATCAGTTGCGCGCGGGTGAACGGACGGCCGGGGTTGCGGGCCATAACGGCCAGCAGATCAAACTCGGTAGGCGTGAGAATGACCTGTTGTTCGGCGACAGTGGCACTGCGATTGGTCAGATCCACCGCCAACTCTCCTATGCGGATGATGCTCGTCGACGGCCCATCGCGCTTGGCACGACGCAACACCGCCCGCACGCGGGCTACCACTTCGCGAGGGCTAAAGGGTTTGGTCACATAATCATCGGCCCCCAACTCGAGACCGATGAGCCGGTCTGTCTCTTCGATGCGGGCGGTCAGCATGATGATGGGCACATCGGTCAAAGATGGGTCCTGACGTATACTGCGACAGACATCCAACCCATCCATGCCGCCCGGCAGCATCAGGTCGAGGACAATCAGATCAGGATGCTCGTGCCGGGCGATGGTCAGCGCCGTTTGACCATCGCCAGTGGTGAGCACCCGGTAATCGGCCTGCTTCAAATAGTCGCGGACGACCTCGACAATGTGCGGTTCATCGTCCACGACGAGAATTGTTTGGTGAGCCATTTCATTTCCTAGTTTACCATAGATCAGTGAATAGGCACACTGCGCCTACTCGTAGCGCAGCGCCTCGATAGGATTCAGGCCCGCCGCCTGGTTGGCTGGATAGATGCCAAAGAACAAGCCGATGGCAAGTGAAAATCCCACTGCCAAGGCGACCGAATCGAGTGTGACCAGCGACTCCATCACGCCCGTCATATCCACCAGTCTTGCCAGGCCCATACCCAGCAGGATACCGAGCAACCCGCCCAGCAGGCTCAACACCACCGCCTCTAGCAAGAACTGGGTCAGGATGTCCGCCTTGCGCGCGCCCACCGCCTTGCGCAGGCCGATCTCTCGCGTCCGCTCTGTTACCGACACGAGCATAATGTTCATAATGCCGATGCCGCCCACCAGCAGTGAGATACCGGCGATGGCTCCCAGAAAGGTCGTCATAATGCCCGTGATCTCGCTGGTCATGTCGAGTAAATCGGCCTGGCTCATTACGCGAAAGTTGTCCTCCTCGTCCTCGTCCAGATTGTGCCGGTCTCGCAGCAGCGCCTCAATCTCGCTCGCTGCCGCGTCCGCTCGATCCTCCGCCACCGCCACCACGTTGATTTGGCTCACGAGCGGCTCCCCCAGCGCATTGCGCCCGTCGAAAATCTTGGTCTGGGCCGTCGTGATCGGAACCAGCACGATGTCGTTCGGATCGCTCATCCCGGAACTGCTTTGCTCGGCCAGAACGCCCACCACCGTCAGCGATGCCCGCCCGCCGCCCGGCATGGTGACCTTTATCTTTTGGCCCACCGGGTCAAAGCCGCCAAAGAGGTCTTGAGCCGATTGATAGCCCAACACCGCCACGTTGCCCCGCCCCGTCACGTCCCGCTCCTCGATGAAACGCCCCTTCTCCGGCTCCACCCCGCTGAGGGCATCCTGATACTCGGGCGTCACCCCCGTCACCGAGACGTTGATATTCTCATTTCCAAAGATGACCTGGGCAATCTGGCCAAACGTCGGAGCGATGACCGACGCATCGGGCACGCGGACCCGGTCGGCGATGGCCTGGGCGTCGGCAAAAGTAAGCGAGCCGCTGCCGTTGCCGCCAGGCGCCACGAAAATCAGATTGGAGCCAACGTCGTTGATCTGCTGCGTGATAGAAGCCTGCGCCCCCTCGCCGACGGACATCAGCGCAATGACGGCTGCCACGCCGATGATCACCCCCAACATTGTAAGTCCCGAACGCATCTTGTTCGCCGTCAACCCATCGAGTGCCACCCGTAAATTTTCCATCAAGTCTACTATTATCATTTTTACCTCTCTGCAATCATTCCATCCCGCAAACGCACGATCCGTCCGGCCTCGGCGCCGATTTCCTCGTCGTGCGTGACCATCACTATTGTGATTCCGCGCTCATCGTGCAAGTGGTGAAGTATTTCCAACACCTCGCGGCCCGATTTAGAATCCAGGTTGCCGGTCGGCTCGTCGGCCATGATGATGGGCGGATCATTGACCAGGGCGCGGGCGATAGCCACCCGCTGCTGCTGTCCGCCCGAAAGCTCTGCCGGCAAGTGGTCCATCCGGTCGGCCAGCCCGACCATCTCTAGCGCTTCTTGCGCCCGCTCTTTGCGCTCGCTCGCCTGTATCCGCGCCCCGTTCCGAAAATACTGCATCGGCAGCATCACCTGTTTGAGCGCGCTGGTGCGGGCCAACAAGTTAAAGCTCTGAAAGACAAAGCCGATCTGCTGGTTGCGAATGGCCGCCAGTTGATTCTCGTCCATAGCGCCCACCTCGACGTCGTCCAGGAGATAGGAGCCAGCGGTCGGCGTGTCGAGACAGCCGATGACGTGCATCAGCGTCGACTTGCCGGAACCAGAAGGCCCCATAATGGCCGCCCACTTCCCCTGCTCGATAGCCAGCGATACGCCTCGCAGCGCGTGTACCTGCATCTCGCCCATCTGGTACACCTTGGTGATGTTCTCAATCTCGATTACATTCTTGCCCATACTAGTTTCCTCCCATAAAGCGCATTGGGCCGCCGCCAGGACCAGGCATCATCCGGTCATCGGAATCCTGTTCCGCCCCGGCGACTACGACGACCACGTCCCCCTCGGTCAGTTCGCCGGTGACTTGTGCCTCGACAGCGGTCGTGAGGCCCAACGCTACCTGAACCTGCTCGATCTGGCCCTCGACCAAGCGCTCCACATAAGCTCGCCCGTCCTCAACGTGGACGGCCCGCAGGGGAACGATCAGCGCGTTATCTTGACTGGCGGTGGTGATCGCGACATCGGCCGTCATCCCCGCTCGCACTGACGCCTCGCCCGATGCCAGCCGGACGGTCACCGGATAAAGCACCACTCCAGACGCGGAATTGGCCGTTGGCGCGATGTACGTCACCTCTCCAGCCATCTCGACGCCCGGGAAGGCATCCACGCTCACCCGCGCATCCTGCCCAAGCGATACCCAGGCTACGTCTGTCTCATCCAGATTGATGTCCACCTCCAGGGCTATCAGATCGCTTAACACGAGCACTGCCTGGCCGGGATTCGTCATCTCTCCCACACGGACGTTCAACGCGGTGACAGTGCCCCCCATCGGAGCCGTCAGCGTGGCCTGCTCCAGTTGCAGACGGACCTGGTCGAGGGTGACCTGCGCCCGGGCAACGGATGCCTCGGCGGCCTGTATCTCCTGCTCGGCAGCTCCCGCCAGGGTCAAATCGAGTTGCGCCTGGGCCGCGTCCCGTTGTGCTACCACATTCGCCACGTCGGCCTGGGCCGCGCGTACCTCGGCGGCATCGGCTCCGGCCAACAACACGTCGAGCTGTGTCCGGGCCGCTTCCAACGCCACCTCAGCGGCCCACAGATCGTAACGCGCCTGCTCTTTCTTGTCCTTGTCGTCCTCGTCAATCGAATCGTACGCCCGCAGAGCCGTCCGATAGTCCATTTCGGCTGTCGCCACCTGTACCTCGCTGGCCGTGATCTCGGCTTCACTGGGACCGGCGACGATCTGGTCTCGATTGGCAGCCATCGCGCTCACTTGGCCCTCAGACGCGGCCAGATTGGCTTCCTGGGCCGCTATCTCCTCCGGCAGCGATGGGGCCAACAACTGCGCCAACTGCCCCTTGGCCGCGGCCAACGATGCCTCGGATCGAGCAATTTGCAATGCCAGTTCGTCCGTCTCCAACCGGATCAACGACTGCCCGGCCTCGACCAACTGCCCCTCATCCACCAGAATCTCGACCACCTGGCCGCCCGTCAACAAGGCCAACGACACCTCGGCCCTGGGAGTCAGGCTGCCAGTCCCCTCAACCACCACCGCCAGCGTGTCCTTGCGAACGGTGGCAGTCTCCATCGCTGCCTGCGCGCCGGGCGACGGCCCTTGCCCCGAGGCAAATTGCCAACCGCCAACCCCCACTACTAGCAGAACGACCCCAATCAGAATCCACCATTTCTTGCTCATTTGTTGTCTCCCTTTCATTTATTGTCCGCCGCCAAACATCATCGGCCCGCCATTAGATGACGGCCCAGATCCTGCCCTGGCGACCACGACGACTGTCTCTCCTTCGGACAAGCCGCCCGTGATCTCGATTTCGGTATCCGTCATCAGCCCCAACGTCACTTCCACCCGCTCAGCCTGCCCCCCGGCTAGCCGGTCCACATAGGCGCGTTCTCCTTCCGTGTGAACGGCCCGCAATGGGACGATCAGCGCGCCTGCCTGGCTGGCAGAGACGATGCTCACATCGGCCGTCATTCCGGCACGCGCGGGCAAATCCTGATCCGCACTGGTTAAACGGACAGTGATCGGATAGAGCACCACGCCCGATTGATTCTGGGCCACGTCCGCAATGGACACCACCTCGCCGGTCATTTCGACGCCGGGGAACGCATCCACGCTCACCCGAACCTCCTGCCCAACAGCCACCTGCGACACGTCAGTCTCGTCCAGGTTGACGTCCACCTCCAGGGTTGCCAATGCACTCAATATGATGATGGGTTGGTTCGCGCTGGCGATCTCACCGGACTGCACGTCTAGAAAGGTGACGGTCCCGCCCACAGGGGCAATCAACGTTGCTTTTTGCAGGCGCAACCGGGCTTGCTCCAGGCCAACGCGGGCATCGTCCACCGATGCCTGGACGGTTTCTATCTGCGCCTCGGTTGGCCCCGCCAACAACAGATCGAGTTGGGCCTGGGCCGCGTCCTGCTGCGCCATCGCCGTGCTCACGTTCGCTTGAGCCGCCCGCAACTGGTCTGCGTCTGCTCCGGTCAGCATCTCGTCCACCCGCGCTTGGGCCGAGGCCAACGATGCATCGGCGACACCTAGTGCGTAGCGGGCTTGTTCCTCCGGCGTGCCGAGGGCGGGGCAAATTGTCCTTTCCTTGCCGCCGGGCAGATCAAAGTCAAAGCACGACATTGTGCGCTCGTGCATGTCGTAAGCGTTCTTTTGCTGCGCGACAGCCGACGCAAGCTGAGACTCGGCGGCCGCGATCTGTCCCTCGTCCACCCCGGCGGCGACCTGATCGCGACCAGCAGCCGCAGAGATCAATCGGGCTTTAGCCGCCGCCAGATTGGCTTCCTGAACCGCTATCTCTTGAGATCGCGGCGGAGCCAGCAGTTGCGCCAACTGAACCTCGACCACGGCCAGCGCCGCTTCGGCCTGAGCCACTTGCAATTCCAGGTCATCCGTGTCCAACTGGGCCAAAATCTCTCCAGCTTCCACCACTTGGCCTTTTTCGACGAACACTGCGTCCACCCGCCCGCCCGACGAGAACGACACCGACACCTTGTCGAGCGGAACCAAACTGCCGGTTGCATCAACTGTGAGCGACAACTCGTCTCGCCGGACGACGGCCGTCTCTATTGTCTCTTGAGCCTCAACTGTAGCCTGCCGCTGTCCTGCCACATACCAATAGCCAACCAATCCTAACACTCCAACCACGATGATGATCCACCACTTTTTGTTCATACATTTCCTCCTGTGATATTCGGTCCTAGTTTAGCGAAACATTGTGGAGGAATTATGGAGATTCGATGGAGGGATCATGGAGATGGTGAAAAAGCGATGTACACGCTTGACAAATCATCCAAAAATAGCTACTATATTCGCACGCCACTTTTGCGAATTCATCAATTTGTAATCAATTACCCCAAAAGGAGTAGACAGTATGAATAGCGGATTCAAAACCCAATGTGTACCCAACTATAGGCTCTTGACGGAGGATCAAATCAAGGAAATTCACCAAGCAAGCCTAGAGGTCCTAGAAACGATCGGTATTCAAGTATCTCACGAGGAAGCAGTCCAACTTTTGCAGGATGCAGGATGCAGGATCAAGGACAAAAACATTGTCCAGATGCCCAACTGGCTGGTCGAAGAGTGCATCCGCAGCGCCCCCTCTTGCATCACGATGTATAATCAGAAGGGAGAGGAGGCAATGCGCTTGGAGGGACGCAATATTCACTTTGGAATGGGGACGGACCTGATCAGCACGTATGATCTGGAAACCAGAGAAACCCGGCCCTCACGTTTGCAGGATGTGGTCAACGCCGCCACTGTCGCGGATTACTGCGAGGAAGTCGATTTTATTGCTTCTTTTGCCCTGCCCAGCGACGTTCCGATCAACACGATGTACGTCGAGTGTGCCAAGGCCATGATGGAAAGCTCTGTCAAGCCAATTTTCTTCACCGCCGCCGGACAAGAGGACCTGGCACTCATCATCGAGATGGCCGCTGCCGTGGCTGGTGGGGAGGATGCACTACGGGAAAAGCCCTTTCTCGTCCACTATTCAGAACCTACCGCCCCCCTAACCCACTCGTATGGCGCAGTCCGCAAACTCTTTCTCTGCGCCGAAAAGGGCCTTCCCATCTGTTACACCCCTGGCGACAGTATGGGAGCCACCACCCCGGTGACACTGGCTGGCGGCATCGTGCAGGCTAATGCCGAGGCATTGAGCGGGATCGTTTTGCACCAGTTAAAGAACAAAGGTGCGCCCATCATCTCTGGCTTTGCGTTGGTTCCTTTGGACATGCAAACAGCCATTTTTTCATACGGCGCGCCCGACTTTCGTCTGACCAACTCGGCCTTTGCCGACATCTTTCACTATTATGGAATTCCCATCTGGTCTACTGTCGGCAGCGACGCCCACTGCCTCGACGCACAGGCCGCCATGGAGCACGCCTTTGGTACATTGATGGCCGCGCTGGACGGAGCCAACCTGATCCACGACATCGGCTATCTGGGCCAAGGGCTGCTCGGCAACCCAGCAGCGATCGTCATGTGCGACGAGATCATCAGCTATGTGAAGCGGATCATCCGGGGCTTTGACATCGGACGAGACAAGATCGGCCTAGACGTGATCCGCAAAGTCGGACCGGCAGGCAGTTACCTGACCCAAAGACACACCGCCGACAATTATCGACAGGAGCTTTGGCGGCCCAAGTTCGCGAACCGGGACACCCCCAAGGCTTGGGCCAACAAGGGAAGCCATAGCTATGAAGAAACCGTGATACAAAAAGCCCTAGAGATCCTTGAAACGCACCAAGCAGAACCGTTGCCCGCGGACATTCACCAAAAACTCGATGAGATTGCTAGTGAGGCTCAAAAAACACTGACAGATATACAGTTTTTGGCGTGACGCAATCAAGATCTAGCACAAAAGACAAACAAACCACTACCATCCATCGGCGCAGTCGACTCATTTGCCCCTTTGGAATAGTAGTGTAGGGCTTTGGGCTTGGTTGGAAGCAACGTTCACACGTTCGAGGATAGTCGCGATGTAGATGTTTCTTTCACTACCGGACACTTTTTTCTTTCGCCACGAATTAAGGCAACTGTAGGTTGCACCGAATTGGCACGAATTTTGATGGTAACTGCTCAGCCACCGTCATTCCGAGCGACTGAAAAGAGTCGAGGAATGACGATTTTGGCTACTCGCGAAAAGTGTCCGGTAGCAAAATGTTTCTTGTGATTCGCCTTTAGCAGCAGGTAGTGATAGTCCTACAATTCTTTCCTGATCGCTTTCTGTGCTTTGGTTTCCTTGGGTAATCCTCGCCGGTAGGTCAACATGGCCTTGTTGCTATGTTTTATCATGGCCTGGATGACGTGAAAGACGCACAACTGCTGATCTGCATCATATCGCCAATGACCTCCTGGCATGCGCTCTACCTGAATCTTCCCTGCGCCTTCCCACCTCTGCCAGGTATCTACAGTTACGCCTAGCATTTGGGCTGCTTTACCTATTCGTATTCTCATACTGCCAAGTATATGCATAACGGCAGATACTGAAATATATCAGTAGGTTCTAGCGTTCAGTAATGACCCCCTCGGCAAGCAAGATTGTTTTCGATTTGCAAGTCATTCTTGAGCCTCTGCAAGAATTTCCCTCAACCATTTTCTCCTAGTCATCCACAGGCAGCCAGACGATAAAGGTAGAGCCAACGCCTGCCTCACCTGCCCCGAGTTCAGTCGAAGGACTCTCCACCGTCACCCGTCCGCCGTACAGTTCCACAATCTCCTTGGCAATGGACAATCCCAGGCCAGTTCCCGTCAATTGCATCTCTCGTGGCTTTTTCCCTCGGAAGAAACGGTCAAAGATGTAGGGCAATTCCTCCTCTAGGATACCCATCCCTGTATCTGTCACGGTCACTGTGGCCCAAGTGCATCCTTCCACTTCCTTTGTCTCGGTGGAGACCACTACTCTGCCTCCTTCCGGCGTGTAGCGGACCCCATTCCCTACCAGGTTGTTTAGCACCTGTATCATCAGTTCTGGGTTTACCAGCACCACCGACCCGCCCATCTCTCCAGAGGGGAGGTATTCCACCGCTAGTCCTTGGTTCTGAGCTAGCGTCTGGTGGCGAGCGACGGCAGCCTTGGCCAACTCGTCGAGGGAGATCGGGCGGGGTTCCATATCTAGATGCCCGCCGTCAATACGCGCGATTTGCAGAATGTCCTCTACCAACCGTGCCTGGTGGTCCGCCTCTTGTGCCAACGAGCCGATGTACTGCTGCCACTTTTCCGGGTGTTGTTGCATTAGGTGTGCAAACAGCTTGATCGTTGTGACCGGCGTCCGTAGTTCGTGGGAGATGTTGGTGACAAAGCGTGTCTTCATCCGGTCCAACGTCTTTAGTCCACTGACGTCGTGGGCCACTACCACCACTGCTGGCTCGCTATTGGTTTGCGGAGGCGCCCGTTCTATCTTTGGCTTGGCGAGTGGAGCGGCCCGCAGTTCCAGGTCTAGATCCGTCAGTTCCAGTGACATCTGCGGCCGATCTTTTGCCCGTTGCGTCAGGTCTTGCACTGTTTCCCGCAGCCGAGTTGCATCTTGCGGCGAGAGTGTCTGGGCCAGCCAGGAATAGATAACGGGGTTGCCCTGGAGAATCTCGCCCTGCCCGTCAGTGACGGCGATGCCGTCGGAGGCACTGTATAGGACCGCTTGCAGCAGAGCGTACTGGGCCTGAATCTCGGCTGTTCGTTCCAGCACCCGCTGTTCCAACTGTTCGGCGTAGCCCTGTAGTTCCTGGTGCAACTGGGCATTCTCAGCCGCGATACTGGCCGAAGCCGCCAGCGTCTCGACCAGGTCACAGTCGTCCGTGTCAAAATCACCATGCTGCTTGTTCACCATTTCCAGCACGCCGATCACTATATCACGAACGCGCAATGGCACGGTGAGCAACGAGCGCGTGTCAAAGCCGGTCTGCGCGTCAATCTCGGGGGAAAAACGGGCATCGTCTGACGCACAAGCGATGATGGCGCTCTCCCCCTTCTGTACCACCCAACCGGCAACCCCCTGTCCGGGGCGCAGGCGCAGGTTGAGCAAGGAACGGCTTTGCTTGTGTTGGAAAATCGCCTGACAAACCAGCCAACCCGGTTGCTCCTCGTCCCGCAGCCAAACCGAAGCGCCCTCTGTGCCGATGATCTCGGTGGCCGATTGCAGCAACCGCTCCGCCACTTGCTGTAGGTCCAGCGTGGCGGAGAGTTCCCGGCCTAGCTGGTTGAGCGTTACCAGATTCTGGTTGAGTTGTCGCAGCGCCTGCTCCGCCCGCACCCGCTTGGTGATGTCGCTCACCGTTGCTCGACACACAACCTGTCCCCCGTTACCATGCGCCACCACCGTTTCTATGTGCGCCCAGAAACGCACGCCGCGAGACTGGTCGAACGGCGCGTCATCCTGTCTCACTATTCTCAGTTCACAAATCTGCGGCGTTCGAGTCTCAAAAAGCTGCTCGAGATGCAGATAGTAGGTGTCGTGATCCTCTCGGGCAATGAAACGGGACAGCGGTTTTCCGATCAAACGACCTCTATCCATCTCGAACTGAGTGGCGCCGGTGAGGTTGGCCTTGAGGATCAGTCCTTGTTTGCTAATTGTGAAATAACCGACGGGGCTAAAGTCGTAGAGATCAGCATAGCTATCACGCGACGCTTCGAGTTCCCGCTGCGTCTGCCGTAGATTGTCGTTCTGCATCTCTAGCTCAATTTGATGCACCTGCAGTTCGTGGAACAGGCGCTTTACCTCCTGGATTGATAGCTTGTCCAGATCCGCCGGTATGCTTGGAGAGTGCCCGCGCAGTGTCTCTTCCGCTTGCTGGCGTAGATCGGCGAATTTGTCGGAATGGGTTTGTTCCGTCATCTTTTTTTGCCTCTTGCCCAAGGTTGCTTGATTCTTACACAAAATGCTCGAGACTCAGTCTCGGGAGCAGCCCATACAATGGCCTGTTGCTTCTGGCAAAGGTTCTCCCCCCAAACCGCCCCTGGGACGGTGACTGCAAGCGTGTGACATTGTCAAGGTAGTAACACAAATTCGTTATGGTCAGATTTTGAACCTGGCGAGCATTTTCTCGATCGTCTCGCCGAGTTGCCGCTTATTGACGGGTTTGCTCAGACAAGCATACGGTCCACGGGGCTCGACATCCCGAAATAACGTGTCCTCCGCATAGCCCGACAAATAGATCACCAGCGTGTTGGATTGAGCCTGAATTTGAGCCGCGGCCTCGACGCCGCTCAGTTTCCCCGCCAGGTTGACGTCCATCAGTATCAAGTCTGGGGATTTTTCGTTGGCTTTTTGAATCGCTTGCTCGCCAGAAGAAACTGGTCCCACCACCTCATACCCCAACTCTGCTACCATCCCTTGGAGAGTATAAGCGATGATGCCGTTATCTTCGACGATCAAGATGCGGGCAGTCGCTCTAGTTTCGTCCATAGCCGTCCTCATTTCGGAAACTTTATCGCAAAGATTGTGCCGTCTCGAGTATTCACATCGAGCGTGCCCGCCAGTTGATACGTGGCCCAAATATTGACCAGTTTCAGCCCCAACGATTCGGTCGCGTGCCAGTCCAGGGCTGGCGGTAGGCCGACGCCATTGTCACCGACCGTCAGCACATACGCGTCCTCATGTGCTCCAAACTCGACGCGGATTTCGTGCTCTCTTCCCCCCAACGGGGGGGATGAAAGGGGGGGCGGGAAGGCGTACTTGAGCGCATTCGTCATCAACTCGTTGACGATCATACCGCAGGGCAAAGCTTTGTTCACACTGATTGGGACGTCCTCTGCGACCACGCTCAGCGCAATTGGTTGATCGCCTGCCAAGGCGTGGTACAGTTGGTGCGTCAGGTCCTCCAAATAGGCCCCAAAGTTGATCTGGCCCAGGTCTTTTGCCTGGTATAGTTGCTCGTGGACGATCCCCATAGCATTGACCCGTCCCTGGAAATCCTCAAGTATGTGAGCAACTGTCGGATCTTGAATGGTCTCCATCTGCATATCGATCAAGTGGATGAGGGTCTGCATATTGTTCTTGACGCGGTGATGTACCTCTCGCAGCAGCACCTCTCTTTCCTCCAGAGCGGCCTTGATTTGTTCCTCCGCCCGCTTGCGCTCCGTGATATTGCGAGCGTTGAGTGTGAGGCCGGTGATGTCGTTGACACTATCAGGCGCGTCACCTTTTGGCAGCTTGTAAGGTGTGACACGCGATTCATAATAGATGGTGGATCCATCATGTATATCGTAGGCTGTTTCATAGCTGGCAGTCTCGCCTGTCTTTAACACCCCTTCCAGGATGGCCTTGATCTCTGCCTGCCTCTCTTCCTGTACGTAGGCGTAGATGGGCGTGCCGACAAGCTCCTCCACCGTCAGTCCTGGCGATGCAAAGTTAGCGAATTGGATGTTCAAATTGGTATCCAGCAGCAAGATGTGGTCGGAAGAGGTTTCGGTCAGTGCGCGCAATCGCACCGCAGATTGACGCCGGTCCTCCTCCATTCGTTTCTGTGCATTGACGTCGCTCACCGTGGCCCGGCATATCGGCAACCCCTCACTGTCCTGCGCCATCGTCGCCTCTACCCGCACCCAGAATTGGATACCGTTCTTCCTCTCCATTCTCAGCTCGCAGACCTGCGGCTCTTGTGTTTCAAAAAGTGCCTTGCGATGGAGGTAGTAAATATCCTCATCCTCGCTGGCGATGAAACGTGACAATGGTTGCTTGATCAGATCACCCCTTGCCACACCCAACAGGCTGGAGATGGTGAGGTTCGCTTGCAGAATCGTCCCCGTCTCGTTGAGCGTGAGGTAGCCCACCGGGGCAAAATCGTATAGCTCTGCATACCTATCTCGCGACGCTTCAAGTTCCTGCTGTGCCCGGCGTAGTTCGCCGTTCTGCATTTCCAACTCGATCTGGTGCACTCGCAGTTCGTGAACCAGGTGCTTCACCTCCTCGGGCGACAACTCGTCCAGAGCTTGCCCTGAGCGCCTGTCCTGAGCATCGCCAAAGGATGTCAAAGGGTTTTCGGGCAGGTCTACTGCTTGATCTTGTAGCGCTTTTTCCGCCTGTTTGCGCAGGCTGGCGGATTTGTTTGTGAGAGTCTTTTTCTCCATCTTTTGTCCCCCTACGTTTGGGCTTTGAATCGGATCTCGGTCACTGCACCGCCATCGTTGCGCAGCGACATCTCTCCACCGAGGCTCCTGTGCACAATGTTTTGCAGTAGGTCAAGCCCCGTGCCGTGTCGCTCCATCTGCAATACCTCTTGTGGATAATGTGGCCCGTCGTTTTTGAATGTCAATATGACGGTATCGCCGTCGAGTTCGATGCAAATGTTGACGTGCACCGTGTCTTGCTCTCGCAAAGCGTATTTGACGGTGTTTGTGGCCAACTCGTTGATCACCAACGCCAGGTTGTGCGCCTGGTTGGGCTTTACGCGCACAGAGGAGGGGGGCACCTCTATCGACACACGCTTGCCGCGTGGGAGCGGTTGTGAGGACAAGCGGGCGATCCGGGCGACCAGTTCATAAAGCAATAGGGGCGTCCACTCCGAGTCGGACAACATGCTATGCACCGTGGACAGCCCGTGTATCCGGTTACTGAGGTTGTTCAAGAGGGATCGGTAGACGGGCAGCCCTTCCGCCTCGGCGTGTTGTTTTTCGATAACCAATAAACCGATGAGGGAGGTTAGGTTGTTCCTGACCCGGTGCTTGACCTCGCGCAGCAGTGTGGCTTTGGTTTCGGCGTCCTGGTTGGTCTGTTCGTACAACCGGGCGTTTTCGATGGCGGCGGCCGCCACCGAGGCTAACGACCCGATCAATGCTAGGTCAACGGTGTCGAAACGACCGGACGCGGTATCCGCCAACTGGAGCACGCCGATCAGATTTTGTTTGACCCGCAGCGGGACGCTGAGGATGGAACAGAGTTCCATACCGGTTTGCCGGTCTATCTCCTTAAAATGGCGTGCGTCGCTCCGGGTGTCTGGCACGTTCAGGGGTTCGCCGTGCTGTGCCACCCAACCAGCGATGCCCTCTCCCGGCGCCAGCCGCCAGCCGCGCACCAGGTCGTGGTGGGGGCCGGTCGCCTGCCGGCAGACCAGTGTTCTTGCCGAGGTCTGAGACGAGCCGTCCGGCGCTGCGTCCTGGGTATCGAGCAACCAGACGGAGCAAGCCGCAATGTCCAACAAACGGCACACCTCGTCCAGGGCGGCATCGAGCATCTGGTCCAGGTCCAGCGTCGAGTTGAACACTTGATTGGCCTGGTGGAGCAGTTCCAGGTCGCGGTTGCGTCGCTGCAGTGCTTTCTCCGCTCGCTTGCGCTCGGTGACGTCTATGATAAACCCTTCTAGCCCAACGGCTTGCCCAGCCTGTACTACAGGGATGGCAGTAAAAGTATGATAGGCAATGGAACCATCTTTACAACGTCGTGAGAATTCGCCTGCAGGAATAGGGTCTCCGGACAGCAACATTTCTACATTCCTCTGCGCCTGTTCCAAATCTACCTTGACTTGGGTCAAAGAAAAGTGTTGGCCGATCACTTCATCCGCTGAATCGTACCCATGCATTTGCAACCATGCGTCGTTGACGTGCTGCCATAGCTTATCTTGATCAATGAAAAAGTAGCCTGCCTGGGTGCTATTGATGATGTCGCGGAATCGCTTCTCTGATTCCCGCAACACCTCCTGCACTCGCTTGCGCTCGGTGATGTCGCTCACTGTAGCCCGGCATATAGGCTGCCCCTCACTGTCTTGCGCCACCACCGCCTCTATCCGCGCCCAGAACTGCACGCCGTCCTTTCCCACCATTCTCAGCTCGCAGACCTGCGGCTCTTGTGTTTCAAAAAGTGTTTTGCGATGGAGGTAGTAAATGTCTTGATCCTCGTGGATGATGAAACGACTCAACGGCTGCTTGATCAAATCGTCTCTTGCCGCGCCTAACAGATTGGCGATGGTGAGATTTGCCTCCATGATCAGCCCTCGCTCGTTGAGCGTGAAATAGCTCACCGGGGCAAAATCGTATAGCTCCGCATACCTATCGCGCGATGCTCCGAGTTCCTGCTGTGCCCGGCGCAGTTCCTCGTTCTGCATTTCCAGCTCGATCTGGTGCACTTGCAGTTCGTGGAACATGCGCTGCGCGTCCTCGGGCGATAGCTCGTCCAGGTTTACGATGTCTGCGGGTTTCGCCCGCAGCGTCTCTTCCGCCTGTTGGCGTAGATCGGTGAATTTGTCGGAATGGGTTTGTTCTGCCATTATTTACCTCTTGTTCTTTGTCTAGCGAGCCAAGTGTTTTCCTCAATGCTCAAACGAGCAAGGCATTTCCTCCACTGCTCAAAGCGGGTATGCTACCCGCGTATCAAGCTGCATCTATCCTACAAGCCGGGGGTTGCAAACCCATGTGCGTCAACTTGATGATCACCCACGTCGCTCCTAAGGGATTTGCAATCCCGTTTTGGGTAGAATCATGCTGAAATCACGATGTTGATTCTACTTTTTACAATGCTATGCCGCCAAGACGCGGATACGGATTGCGTGCAACCTCTGGTTGCCATTGCAACCTTTGGTTGCCATTGCAACCTTTGGTTGCCATAATCCGCGCATACCCGCTGAGAGCGATAGGAGACAATTTTGAGCGTTCGAATGTCCAAGTTTCTACGGTACCGCTTAGCTTGACGCGTATGGGTTGCAAACCCCCTTGGAGCGAATGGTAATCCAATCCATTGCTCAAAGCGGGTATGTTACCCGCGTGTTGTGTTGCGTGCATCCCCTGCGACCGGGGATTGCAAACCCCCGGGGAGCGGGTGAGGAGCGAGTGAGATATCTTATCCAACGCTCAAAGCGGGTATGCGCGGATTATGGCAACCAGAGGTTGCACGCAATCCGTACCCGCGTGTTGTAGCGTGCATATTCAAGCCAACCACTCACTGATGTCATCCACGGCAATGACCGCCGGTTGCCCCCGAACATAATGCCTGGCACTGGACCACACATACGCTTCAGGACACTCTGTCAACGCCCAATGGGGCTGGCAGGGATTGTGATGAATGTACTCGATCTTTTGCCTGAGAAAATCCAACGTGAACACGTCCCGCGCGTCGTAGCCATCCTCCCAAACCTTGTATTGCTGGTTGGGGATGCGGCTGGCTGCTTGTTCTAGGAATTTCAGTGCTTGATCATTGCTCTCGGCTTGATATTGGCGGATGATCTGTTTGGCCGTGTGTTTCTTGAAATCGCGCATCATATCTGAAAGGGTATGATCTTTCAGGAAGCGGACGATAAAGTGAACGTGGTTGGGCATGATGACAAAAATGTAGAGGCGGAGCCATTGATGTGCGCGCATATAGTTCAGACTGTTGGCGATGATGCGTTTGTTGACGTCTCGTTGGAACAGGCGAGCGTGTTCCACGGCGGTGGTGGTGATAAAGTAGAGGTTGTCTGGATCAAAGTCTGGGCGTACGGGCATGTTCTCTTCCTTTTTCTACAATTGGGGGTTGCAAACCCCCTTGGAGCTCTTGTCCAACGCTCAAAGCGGGTATGATACCCGCGTGTTGTGTTGCGTGCATCCCCTGCGGCCGGGGGTTGCAAACCCCCTGGGAGCGGGCGGGAGCAAGTGCAGACAATGCCTCACGCATCCCGCCTGCTAACATCCCGCTCAGTGGTGGCGACGGCATACGGCTCTCTATTTTCATTCACCAGCACCGTGCCCGTCAGCCAGACGTCCAAAACCGCACCGCTCTTGGTGATGCGCTGCGCCTCGAACGGCTCGACGATCTCTCTACCGACCAGCTTTTGCACAAACGCCAATGCATTCTCGCGCCCTTTCTCTGGGACAATATCGCGGATGTTCATCGCCAGCGCCTCGGCCTCGCTCCAGCCGTACATCCTCTCTGCGCCAGGGTTCCAGGCCATGATGTTTCCCTCAAAATCCTGCACGGTGATCGCGTCGTTCGAGTCGCGGACAACGATGGCAAGGCGACCCAGGCGCTCCTGCTCCTTCATGCTCTTGGTAATATCCAGAGATACGGTTGTCGCGCCAATCATCTGCCCAGTAGAATCCGTCAGGGGTTCTGCCACGACATCGTATATGTGGTCGCCATCTGAGAGAGCAAAGGTGATCTCGGTTTGCGCGCCGACCCCAGTTTCTATCACTCGCTTTTTCAATTCTACCAACTTGGTTGTCCCTTCATTTTGTGCAAGTTCGTCGTCCCGTTTTCCCAGGGCGGAACTTGAATCAAAATCTGGGTGTGGATTATGGATCCAGGTATAACGCAGGTCTCGATCTATATGGGAAACAATGATGTTGGAACCTTCAAGCGCCACCCGAAAGCGTTCTTTACTCTTTTGCAGCGCATCCTGCAACTGTTTTAGTTCTGTGATCTCAACAAATGTGATCACCGTCCCCTCGATCACATTCTCCACAGTGCGATAGGGTAGGATGCGCATCAGGTACCACTGCTCGTTTGTGGTTTGTACCTGGGCCTCGACGGGAATCAGGCTGTCCAGAACCGACTGCGCATCTTGAACCAGGCTGTCATAGTCCACAAGGTTGGAGGCGATGTGGCCTATGGGCCGCCCGACATCGCTTTGGATCAGGTGGATCACCTGGGTGGCGGCGGGCGTAAAGCGCTGAATGCACAGTTGGTGGTCCAAAAAGATAGTGCCCACGCCGGTGCCGGCCAGCAGGTTGTTCATATCGTTGTTCGCCCGCGACAGTTCGTCCAATTTCCCTTGCAGTTCCGTATTGACCGTCACCAGTTCCTCGTTGACCGATTGCAGCTCTTCCTTGGAGGTCTCTAATTCCTCGTTGGTCGATTGCAGTTCTTCGTTGGAGCTTTGCAGTTCCTCGTTCGTAGACTTTAGCTCTTCGTTCGAGGTCTCTAACTCTTCGACGGTGGTCTGGAGATATTCTTCCTTGGCCCGCAACTCTCGCTCCAGGTCCGCGATGCGGCGGTCGGTATCTGTAACCGGCTCGCCCGCCGCTTTGACGATCTCTGCGCGGTTCTCGGGGGTCACATCCTCGAACAGAACCATGATCAAGCCCTGCATAGAGGGCGGATCCAGCACCGGTCGGACCGTCAAATTGATGGTCTGGCGATCGCCGTTCGTCCTGACCTCTAAACCCGCATAGTGGACGGGGGTTTTCTGGGCGATGACCTTGCGGATGGCGGTGGTCAATTGCAGCCTCACCCCCTCGCGCGCCATCCTGAGAATGTTCAGGCTGGCCTCGCCGGGGGCCGGTTCCAGGTATTTGCCGGTGCGGCCGTGAATATAGAGCACGTCGGCCTTTTCGTTGACGATGGCGCAAGCGGGCGTATAGTGCTGGAGCAGCGACTTTTCGGCCAGTTCGCGCACGCTGATCTTTTTTTCTGCTGTGATCCCTTTGCCCGCGCGCGTGCTCACAATGTCGTCCATAAAGGGCGGGCGGGGAAAAGTGATCAGCGGCCTGTGGGTAGCCACGTCCCCCTTGCGCCGGTACAGTTTCCATTTTCTGTCTATTGTGCCAAAGAGGTCGACAAACTCACCGACGCTCTCGGAATTGCCCAGAAAGAGCACGCCGTTCGCTTTCAGAGAATAGTGGAACAGGGGCAGCACCCGTTTCTGCAGTTGGGGCTGCAAATAGATCAACAGGTTGCGGCAGCTGATCAGGTCCATCTTGGAGAATGGCGGGTCATCGATCACGTTCTGCTCGGCAAAGACGACCATGTCGCGGATCGATTTCTTGATCTGGTAGGTATTGCCATCCTCATCCTGAACAAAGAAACGGGCCAACCGTTCCGGCGAGACGTCGGCCACGATGCCATCAGGATAGATGCCGGCGCGGGCCTTTTCGATCGCGTCGCCATCAATGTCGGTGGCAAAGACCTGCACCTTGTGATCTATTCTCAACGTGTCCATCTGCTCCCGCAGCAGCATGGTGATGGAATAAGCTTCTTCACCGGTGGAGCAGCCGGGTATCCAGATACGCACCGCATGATCCGGGGGCCTTTTTTCCAGCAGACTCGGGAGCACTGTTTCTTCGAGCATCTCGAACGCTTCGGGGTCGCGGAAAAAGTTGGTCACGCCGATGAGGATCTCTCGAAAGAGCGTCTCCACTTCCAGCGGGTTCTGTTGGAGATAGCGGACGTAATCGTTCAGCCGCTCGATCTGGTTGACGGCCATGCGCCGTTCGATGCGCCGCCGGATCGTGTTCTGTTTATAGTAGGAGAAATCGTGCCCGGTCTGGGCGCGCAGCAGGATGAATATTTTTTGCAGCGAGTCGGTGGTTTCGGGCACCGGAGCGACCGCTGGCCGCGCGCCCTTGCCCAAAGCGTGTTCGACGTAGGTCATCAACTGCTGCGGCATCTCGTCCGGCGGCAGGATATAGTCTACCAGGCCGGTAGAGATGGCGCTGCGCGGCATGCCGTCGTACTTGGCCGATTGGGTATCCTGGGCCATCGCCATGCCGCCCTCTCCCTTGATCGCTTTCAAGCCCAGCGTGCCGTCGCTGCCGGTGCCGGAGAGCACGATGCAGATCGCCTGCTCGCGCTGATCTTGGGCCAGGGAGCGGAAAAAGAAATCGATCGGCAGCCGCAGACCGCGCGGCGCTCCCGGCTCCATCAAGTGTAGTTTGCCGTGCAGCAATGCCATATCCTTGTTGGGTGGGATGATGTAGGCGCAGTTGGGTTCCACCTCTATCCCATCGCTGACCCGGTGGACCTTCATGCGGGTCAAGCGCTGCACCAGGTCGTCCAGGATGCTCTTGTGCGGCGAGCTGAGGTGCTGCACCAGCACAAACGCCATCCCGCTGTCGGGCGGCATTTGAGTAAAGAACTTTTCAAACGCCTCCAGCCCTCCCGCCGACGCGCCAATGCCGACGATGGGAAAAGCAGGCTCCTGGCCCTCCTCTTGGGCGGCTTGAGGTTCTGCGTCTTTTTTTGATGTGTCTACGGATTCTTCCGAGATATCCGCAGATTCTTCTCGATCTCCCGCCTCTGGGCGAACGATATCCGCAGATTCTTCTCGATCTCCCGCCTCTGGGCGGACATCTGTCTCTTGTTTGGTGTTGTCTTTTTGTTTCTGGGATTCGGCTTTTTTTCGGGCCATTTGGGTACCTCCATTTGTACGCTTGCGCCGATTGCTACAGTCGGCAGGATGTTAAATGCTGGCCTTGCGCCAGTTCAGAGATTGACATGTCAGTCACAGATGATACTAGCAAAGAGTCTATGCCGGGGGGGGGGGGGGCATATGCGTCAACTTAATTTTTTCTTGACAGCAGGGCAAGACATGAGAGAATTTTCCCGTGTCGAGTTTGAAATTAAGCATAACGGAGACAAGGAGAAAACCCCAAATGTCAAAAATCACTCGTATCTTGGCGAAAGACTGGGACGAATTAGTCAGCTCCATTCCCGATGATTTGGAGAGCAGCGCAAAAGAATATGGTGCGCTGCGCCGTCGTCGTGGTATCAAGTCTGCGGCCAATCTACTGCGATTGATACTGATCTACGCCAACGTGCTCTCACTTCTCACGACAGCACTGTGGGGAGTGGGACTGGGCATTTGCAACATTAGTCGCCAAGCCATCCAGAAGCGAGTGCATAAAAGCACCCCCTGGTTGCGTTATCTGGTAACTGTCCTGTTGGGCACACTGATCAAAATACCCGTGAATAGCGCAGGACTAATCAAGCGAGTGATCTTGAGGGATGCCAGTGTCATTTCAAGACCTGGCAGTCCCGGTACCGAATGGAGAATCCACTTGAGTTGGAGTCCATTTAGTATGCAACCAACTCAAGTGACTGTGACAGATGAACGTGCTGGTGAAGGATTGGAAGATGCCGAACTCCAAGCAAGCGACTTGGTTGTGGCTGACCGAGCGCACGGTATCTGGCGCACTATCCAAGTTGCATTGCAAGCAATGGCCTACTTTATCATCCGCCTCACTTGGTCAAACTTGCCCTTGCTCACACCAAATGGTCAGTCCTTTGACCTCATCGTCTGGCTACGCGACTTGCCAGAAACCACTGAGTACGCTGAAATCACCGTCATCGCGACAAATGACCCGGAAAAGCGTCCGCTACGTTTGGTGGTTGGACGCTTGCCCCCAGACAAAGCTGAAGAGGCTCGAGAAAGAGCTCGCCGTCAGGCTCGCAAAAACAAACGCCAAGTGAATCCCAATACGCTCCTCGCTGCTGGCTTCTGCATTCTCCTCACTAATCTTCCTGTTACAGCTTGGCCGATCTCGCTCGTCTTGGCTTTCTATCGCGTCCGTTGGCAAATCGAATGGTGCTTCCGTCGCTGGAAAAGTTTGTGCAACTTGGATAAATTGCCTGCTTATCCTGCCAAGATTGCCGAGCCAGTATTGCTGGCTAAACTGATTATCATTTTATTAATGCAGCGTCGTCTTGGTTCATTGCCGTGGAATGATTGGTGGGCTGCTAAGGAACCCGGCCCGGTCGTTTCTCCAGTTGTAAAGATGGTGCACAATCATCTGTGCGAGATCATTTGCCCTGCTGCTGTCATTGATCAATTACTGGAAAACCCTTCCCTCTTTCTCCGCCATTTGCGTTCCTCTCGCCGCAAGCGCCCCCTGCAACTCGTCGATGCTGCTCGCCGGTTTGCCAAACTTATCCCCGATTTGACTCCCGTCCCTGCCCTTTGTTAAGTTGACGCATATGGGG
>JAAEPW010000257.1 GCA_024232355.1 Chloroflexota bacterium
GCATGTGTTGAAGCAAGTTGTGGACATCATCAACGGCGGGCTGGACCGGGCAGGCGCGACGTACCGCCTGGGACGGGTCACAGCCGACCGCTGGTGGAGTGTGGCCCAAGTCCTGGCCTATTGTCTGGATGAGAACCTGGGTTTCCTTTGCTGGACCAAGGCGGTCAAGACCGTCGTGGATGCCCTGGAATCGATAGATGAGCAGGATCCGGCTTGGGAAGAAATCAAGAGGGAAGTAGTAGACCCCGATGGGGGGCAAGTGCGGGAAAAAGTCGTCGGCTATCGGCTGGAGACAGAAGTGACCGTCTACGATCTGCCGAAGCCGGTGCGCGTTATTGTGGACTGGGATGGAGAGGCCGGGGGCCGGAAAATGATGCGCCTGGCTCTGGGCGTGACGGAAACCATCCTGGAAACAGAAGGAGTGTGCGACGAATTGCGTTTTCGACAACGAGTGGAGATTATGCTCAAGTTCTTGCAGCGTTGGTTGCAACTGCCCAACTTTGGAGGTGGGCAGGCGGTCGCGCGGGCGGACGAGCGGGTTTGCCCCAGTGATGAAGAGTCGTTGAAAAAGCTGAACACCGAGCGCAAAAAGACGGCTACTCGCTTGCGCAATGCGCGGGCCAAGTTGGAGCAGGTGGAAACCGAGTTGGCCTATTTGACGGCCGATGAGGAAGACCAACGCCAACCGAGCAACTCTCTGGGTTTGGGCGTGCAAGACCTGCGCAGCCTGGCCAAGCGACTGCAAGGCCAAACTGGCCGCGCTGAGGCCAAACTCCAGGAACTGGAGGCATTGATTGCCTGGGGCAAAGGCGAAGGACCTGCCCCAGAACAAGAGACCCAATACGATCTGGACCTCACCCGCGAGGCGATTATGACCCAGCTCAAGCTGGATGTCCTCACCGCCTATCACACCCTGGTGGACGAGTTCATCGAATTGGCCCTCAAACCTGTATTGCGCGAAGAAGCCGAGCGGCAAGCAGCCGAACGACGGCGGCTCGACAAACGCTCCACCGCCAAGGGCCGAGAAGGGCAACCACTCAGCACCGACGTGGAAGCTCTCTACCAGGCCAAGGTCGCCAGCCTGGAGCGGGAGACTATCTTGGAACGATTGCTCAATCAACCGGGTCGTCATCTCTATCACCGTGGTGAGCGCATCCTGGTCACCGTGGCGCAGCGCTTTTCCGACCGGCGGATGCAGGCTGCCTATGAACGTTACTGTTACATTGCGAACCGGAAACAGATCCGCGTCCCCATGGACGAAGGCGAAGAATGGCTCCTCCTGTTCACATTCGAGAAGCCAGCCTCTTCCAGCGACAAATTCAAATGACGCGGCAGCAGAAGGAAAAATCATTTATGAGCCTCGACGAGGTCATCGGCGTGGCTCCGCTGGACAACGCCGCCATCCAGGCTATGGTGGGCAATACCTACGGCGCGGTGGTGTTCAAGAGCGATGTGAGCATGAACTATGGCCCGACCGAAGCCAACCTGACCGGCGGTCGCCGGGGCCGGTTCACCTTTACCGTCCTCGACGCCCAGCCCTGCGGCGCGCTGCATCC
>JAAEPW010000258.1 GCA_024232355.1 Chloroflexota bacterium
CTGGATGGTCCACGCGATGTACTTTGGCATGGGCTTGCAGCACGACTATCGTGACGCGCTGAAGGACGTGGGAGCGCCGGTGCTCGTCATTCAAGGGGCGGACGATCTACAGGCAGAGCAGGTAAGCCGTGCTTACGTCGACGCCTTTCCCAATGCCAGGTTTACGGTCATTGAGGACGTGGGGCACGTGTCCATCGTTGACCATCCGGCGAAATTTGGAAGTGTGATCAGCGATTTCTTGAGCGAGTTGAGATAAGAAGTATGGATATGAAACTGATGGACGTCTCCCTGCGCCACCTGGTCGAGTTCACCGGCGCTCCGCCGGTTTTGCCTTTGCGCCTCATGGACTTTGCAGGCGACGTGGACGTTCCGGACAACCACGCTGCCGGACGCGACATTTTTGCTGGCCTGCTGCGCCAGATGGCCGCAGAGTACGAGATGTCCGCCTGGGCAGACGCAGCCGCTTTGTTCGAGCAATCGGGACAGGCGTTGATAGCGTTGACGGACGCACTGGTAGATCACATCCTGGGCGAGCGCGACGCACTCGCCCCTGCCTCGGAATTGCTCGCAGAGATCGCGGAC
>JAAEPW010000259.1 GCA_024232355.1 Chloroflexota bacterium
GGTTGCTTTGAATCTGTGCATGGTGATTTTCTTTGTCGGCTTGTCACTGGTGCCTTATCTGCTGCTCGAAGAGAAAGAGACGCGCACTTTTGATGCGCTGCTAGTATCTCCGGCCCGCTTTGGACAGATCGTGATTGGCAAAGCACTGGTGGGCGTGTTCTACTGCTCGTGTGCCGTGGCCGTCGCCTTGTTGTTCAGTTCCAAGTTTTTCGTCCATTGGGACATTGCCATTCTGGCAATTGTCTTGTGCGCGGCGTTTGCCGTGGCAGTTGGTTTGCTGATGGGCGCGATATACGAGAACCAATCGACGGCCAATATGTGGACGGGTTTGGTGCTCGTGGGTTTGTTGGGGCCGGTGTTTTTGTCACACGTCAATAGTGCCCGATTACCGGCAATTGTGCGGACCATTCTTCCCTGGATACCGTCTGTGGCCTTTCGCAACTTGATCGGCTACTCGATAGCCGGTGATTTTCAGTCCGCATCCGTGTGGTCCAATGCGGCGATTCTGGCCGGTGCGGCGGTTATCGCGCTCGCCCTCGTCGTGTGGCGGGTACGGCAGTCAGACCGTTAATAGATGCGGAGCAATGTGATGAAATTCAA
>JAAEPW010000260.1 GCA_024232355.1 Chloroflexota bacterium
CCCGCACCGTCGGGGCCGTGGCGGCGCTCGCCCGGTCGGCCATTTTTTTTAATGATACGGCGACCGCCCAGACCGACACCCGGACCCCCCAGGACGGTATTGCGATCCCGGCCAACTGGAGGACCCAGTCAGGGATCGCCCCGCCGGCCAACTGGAGGACCCGGTCAGGGATCGCCCCGCCGGCCTACAGGAGGACCCGGTCAGGGATCGCCCCACCGGATGGACCGGGCCCGATGCCGCCATGCCCATCATCATGCTCAGAAAATGCCCTCACCAGCCGCTCTCACGAGAAGACAAGATGAGGCGCAGAGCCGATGCAGGACGCGTGGATGAGACACAAAACGAGCGGCCATGGAATTCAATCAGTGACCAAATCGCGTGCCTGTGAAAGGACCCGGGGAAGAACCTGCTCTGCATCAGAAGCAGTGGTCGGTGGTTTTTGCGTTTTTGATAGGGAACAGTGCTTTCAAACGACTGTACGTTATCTAGGCCTATTGTTGGCGCTAGCTCTAACTGTTGTTATGTGTTGTTTTCTGTCAGTTTTCGCATTCAACACCACCACTAGGGATGCACATGCTTTCTCGCGGGACATACACATTTTACACAGGTACACAGAGGTACAGGGAAAGCACAAAGTACAGTCAAGATGCAGCGTGGTGCAATGCTGTATCTCCTTCAAGCCGGCCACCAAAAATACTGTCATTTTTGGCCGAAGTAATGTAAAGCAAAGGCATGCATGCGCGCACAGGCAGAAGTCAGTGAAAGTTCGTC